>JADZBY010000068.1 GCA_020851855.1 Anaerolineae bacterium | reverse complement strand
GCAACGATACCTTCGATGGCCGGGCTTTTTACGCGGCAAAAACGGCTTCGGACGGCGTGCGGCGCTTCGTCTTCGGCTGGGTTCCGACGCGCACCGGCGAAAACGATACGGGGAGCTGGAACTGGGGCGGTAGTCTGGTGGTTCACGAGGTGTTCCAGCAGCCCGACGGGTCGCTGTTGGTCAGCGTTCCGCCCGAAGTGACCGCTCACTTCGCGCAGCCGGTCGTGTTCCAGCCACAGCCCATGATCGGAACGTGGCGCGTCGGTGCGGATACGCTGCAAACCGACACAGCGGGCACGTTCGCCTGGTGTAAGCTGGCCGAGATGCCCGATCCGTGCTGTATCGAGGCGACGGTGCGCTGTACGGACGATACGCGCGGTTGCGGCCTTGTCCTGCGCGGCGACGCGGGTCTTGACCGGGGCTATGTCCTGCGCATCGAACCGTTCCGCCAGCGCATCACCTTCGAGCGCTTTCCGCGGCCCGGCGACGAGCCGCCCATCATCGAGCGCTCCATCGTAGTCACGTCGCATCAGCCGATCCGGCTGCGCGTGTTCGCAGAAGGCAGCGTGATCGTAGCCTACGTTGATGACCGGGTGGCGCTTAGCACGCGCGGCTACGAGCACGTGGACGGCGTGTGCGGCGTGTTCGTCAGCGAAGGGAAAGCCGCCTTCTCCGGCCTGAAGGTCAGCGCACCATGAATAGGCGCGCTTTTCTCAGGCGCGTCGGCATGGGCACGCTCATGGCCGGTATCTATGGCGCAAGCCCGTACAGGAGCGTGTCGGCGATGGAGCGTCCCACGTTGCACACCATCCACCCGGAGCACATCATTGGGGATGTGCACCCGTTTTTCCGCGCCGGGCGCTGGTACATGTACTATCTCGCGCCGGAGTTCCACTCGAAGCTGATGATCTCGGCGGACCTGATCCACTGGCAGCAGACGCCCATCACGCACACGCCGCGTGGCCCGGATGACCCGGAGCTTGCGCCGTATTATGTGCTGGGCGTGTTTCGTGACGAGGCCGCAACCGGGTTCCGCACCTATCACGGCTGGTCAGCGGGTAACATGCACAGCCACTTCAGCCGCGACCTGCTGACCTGGGAATACGCGCCGCCGTCGTACCGCGTGCTGGCGCAATACCAGCGCTACTCGTCCCAGCGTGACCCTTACGTGTTCTGGAACGACGCCGAAGGGCAGTACTGGTGCGTGATGACCTGCAAGGTGAAGGGCATCGACGATTCGCACAACGGCGCGGTGGGCTTTGCCTCGTCCCCTGACTTACAGCGCTGGCAAGGACGCGGCGACCTGTATTTCTCCGGCAACATCCGCGAGCCGGAAGTGCCGCAGGTGTTCCGCATTGGGGAGCGCTGGTATCTGCTGGCCAGCGTGCACACCGGCGAGACAGTCGGTAGGCCGTCGTACTGGGTGGCCGAAGCGCCGACCGGGCCGTGGCACATGCTTACACCCGATGCGCTGGACGGGCAGAACCTCTCGGCGGCGCAGGTGGGCTGGGACGGCGCGCGCTGGCTGCTCTTCGGCTGGATTCCGCTCACCACGTTCGAGGCGCACGGGCGCTATACCTGGGGTGGGCATCTGGCCTTTCCGCGTGAGGTATTCCCACTCGCGGACGGAGCGCTCGGCGTGCGGCTCGAACCGGGCTTTGGCGCGGCAGTGCGCGGACCGCTTGTGATGGCCGATGCCACAGCGCGCGCCGTGGCGCTCAGCGGTGGTTGGAGCACGGGTGCGACGCTGGCCTGTGCGCCGCAGCGTGGCGAGAGTGTCGCGGAGTTGCCGGGCCGATACGAGCGTATTGACCTCGATTTGGCGCTGGCCGCCGGGCAGGACGCGCGCAAGGTCGGCGTGCGGCTGGCAGATCGCTACGAGATCGGGCTGGACGTCGCGCCGGATGGCTCGTCGTGGTCCTGGTACATCGGGATGCCGCGCGGCGCTCGGACCTATGCCCGCCTGCCCTTCAGACGAGACAGTGAGCGCCACACGCTTCGCATTCTGGTCGAAGAAGACATGGTGGAGTTGTTCGCGGACGGGCGCTATTCCCTGTGCGCGCGGCTGCCCAGCCCGATTGGGTCTGTTCCGGTGCGTGTGTTCGCAGAAGGCGGCGCCGCGACATTCGACGGCGTACGCCTGTATCGGTTACACTTACCTGACGAGATCGTCTGAGCGCGTGAGGTGCGGCCATGTCCCTCACCCGGCGTTTTTACGACATTCTGGCCGAGATTCTCCACGAGACGCAGGACCTGGGCGCGGGCGCAAGCCTGTTGCAGACCGACCGGGTCATGGCCGAGCGCTTCGCCATCTCCGAGAGCACGGCCCGCAACTGGCGGCGCGGCAAATCTGGACAGATTGCGCCCGCCACCGCCCGCGCCATCATCGCACGCTGCCGCGAACTGGCCCCGCAGCGCGTCTCAGACCTGCAATTCATCGACCAACTCTCGCGCGGCGCGCACGAGGTCAAACTCGCCGCTGAGACGCTCGTCAACCAGCTCGAGTCACACGTACTGAGCAACGGCGCGTCGTGGCACATCTACTCCGGCCCGCTCAAGATCGCCTTCGACACCAGCATCGATGCCATCCGCCGCCGCCAGCTTCTGAGCCGGTCGAGCATGATCGTCGAGCGTATCTTCGAGATAGGAATCGACAAGAGCGACATCCCGTGCCTATCCGAGTTGATCCGCTACTCGATGCACGGCTGGTACGTGGATGGTTTCTACGCGACGCGCATCGCCAGCCTGAGCAACCGGACGAGCGGTATTTACGACGGTTATCTGGGCGCGGTCGAAGAAGCGCTTTACCTGGGCGATGGCTGCGCCGTGCCATGCATGATTTCCGGCGATGTCGAGCAGGCGCACCGGTACACACAGAACGCCCTGGAAATCCTCGACGCTGCCACGCCAACCGACGAGCGCCAATCGGCCATCTCCATCCGCGACGCGCAAATCATGATCCGCGCTATTCAGGCCATGATCGCCTGCCACCGGGCTGGGCCGGAAGACGTGGAGCAGGTCGCGCGTTTTGCGCGGGAGTTTGAAAACAGCACGGCGGACGTGGGCTGGATCGAAGGCACGCGCCATGAAGCTCTGGGATACGCAGCGCTCGTCATGCGCGTGAGCTATCCCAATGCCGCACACCATTTTGAGCAGGCGGGTGCGCATCTCGACCGCTGGCTGGCACAGTTTGACATCCCGTTCAGCAGCACGTCGTCACAAAGCCTGGGCGGCTACGCGCGGCTGCTCATCGACGGGCCAACGCCGCAAGTCAAGTCCGAAATCTCGGATGGACTGCTGCGCACCATTGACCTGGGCACCGTTTCCCACGAGATTCGCGCCCGGCTGTGCCAATCGCGCTTCTATGAACGCAGCGAAGATGGCAAACTGGCCGCTTTTCACCGCAATCGCGCCCAGGAACTGGTCGAACGCCACCATCTCCAGCGCTGGTATACGATGGTGAACCGCATACTGACGCCGTGAGCACGCCCGATTACGTCTACATCCACTGCTGGTGCGCATGAAAGAGGAAGGTCG
>JADZBY010000067.1 GCA_020851855.1 Anaerolineae bacterium | reverse complement strand
CGTAGGCCGCCAGCCAAGCGCCTGGATCGTCACGCGCAGGTCGGTCTCAAAGCGGATCGTGTCGCGGACATGCCAGCGGTACATGCCGAAGCGCTGCTGGCTGTGGTACAACCCATCGGGCTTGATCGCCTGCGGCAAGCCCAGGAAGGCGGCGCTGTACACGCCGTACTCGCCGCGTGGATGCTCGAAATTCCACGCGCCGCCGAAGTAATCTTCCGCGCCGGTCCCGCAGATGGTCGGAAACTCGCCGTCGCCGTCGAGATAGAATTTCACTTCCCCTTCGCCCCACCAGCGCAGATGCACTTTGAACGAGGTGCAGTGGCCCAGTTCGATCTGGGCGGCGTGATCCGAAAATCGGAGCTTTCGTTCATCGGCCATCTCACCGCGCAGTCGCTCAGCCAGTTGCGAGTGGACAAGGTGATCATGGGCATCCCTTCCTGACGTCGCGGCCATACCGGCCATTTTGCCCTACCATTGTACAATTGTCTTACACATGCCGGTTGTGTGAACGGGTTCGGTATGGCGTGACGTTGGACCTGTCAAGGTATGTCGCGAACCGATTACGACAGACTCCCTGTTTTTCAGTTTGCAGAAGCGGTAATGTCCCGCTCCCTTTTTCATCTTGCCCTTTGACCCAAAGGCTTGGGAAAATCCAGAGGACAAGGGCGAAAAGCCGACCTCAACTCGCACGCTTGAGGCGATTGCCGTGCAACGGACGCGAATCGGACAGGCATCCCATGCCGTTTTCGTTTGTGCCGCCAGGCATTATAAACGCCATATTAATATCCCGTGAAATCGCCGTCATAATCAAATTCGAGGACCCATGTATGATATAATTTGGGGTAGGCGCTCCATTCGCGTCTATCAGGATCGCCCGGTCGCCAGGGAGACGCTGGAGAAGCTCCTGGAGTGGGCTATCTGGGCGCCCTCTGCCCACAACCGGCAGCCGTGGCGCTTCGCGATTGTCACCGAGCCGGCGACGCGGCGCGCGCTGGCGTCTGCGATGGGCCAGCGGCTGCGCGACGATCTGGCCGCTGATAGACGCCCAACCGAGGAGATCGAAACCGACGTTCGCCGATCATTTAGCCGGATCAATGGCGCTCCTGTTCTCATCGTCGTTTGCCTGAGCATGGTTGACATGGATCGCTACCCGGACGACAAACGCAGCGCTGCCGAATACACCATGGCTGTTCAGAGCACGGCGCTGGCCGCCCAGAACCTGCTTCTGGCCGCACACAACGAAGGTCTTGGCGCGTGCTGGATGTGTGCGCCGCTCTTTTGCCCCGATGTCGTCGTCAATACGCTCGATTTGCCGCCCGACTGGCAGCCCCAGGCGCTCATCACGCTCGGCTACCCGGCCTCGGCGCGCGAATCGTCGCGGGAACCCCTGGAAACGCGGGTACTATGGCGCTGAACAACGCGGCAGAATCAGAGCAGGGGAGCCAGCCACAGATCGTGGCGCTGGCGGGCGGCGTCGGCGGCGCGAAACTGGCGCATGGGCTGGCGCGCGTATTGCCGCCAGGCGCGCTCACCGTCATCGTGAACACCGGCGACGACTTCCGCTGCCTGGGGCTGGCGGTATCGCCCGACCTGGATACGGTTATGTACACGCTGGCGGGCGTCGCCAACCCGGAAACCGGCTGGGGCATTGCGGGCGATACGCGGCAGATGATCGGCATGTTGGAGCGCTACGGCGAGCCGGTGTGGTTCAGCCTGGGCGACCGCGATCTGGCCACGAATCTGTTGCGCACGCGCCTGCTGGACCACGGCCTGCCGCTCAGCGTGGCGACGGCGCGGTTGGCCGGGGCGCTCGGCGTGACGGCGCACCTGCTGCCCATGACCAACGACCACATCGCGACGATGTTGGACACCGAAGAGTGCGGCGTGCTGGAATTTCAGGAATACTTCGTGCGTTATCGCTGGCAGCCGCGCGTCAAGCGCCTGTGGTACGAGGGCGCGAACGCGGCGCAGCCTGCGCCGGGCGTGATCGAGGCCATCGAGAGCGCGTCGGCCATCGTGATCTGCCCGTCCAATCCCGTCCTGTCGATTGAGCCGATCCTGCGGGTTCCCGGCATCCGGGAAGCCGTGCAGCGGCGCAAGGAGGTAACGATTGCAGTCAGCCCGGTGATCCATCAGGCGGCAGTCAAAGGCCCGACGGTGAAGATCATGACGGAACTGGGGCTAGACCCGTCCGCCCAGGGCATCGCCGCCTATTATGCAGACCTTGTTGAGAAATTCGTCGTAGATTCCCAGGACCAGGACATCCCCGTCCCGCCTTCGATACGGAAGCGAACGACCAATATCCTGATGAGTAACGACGCGGACCGAGAACGGCTCGCGCGTGAAGTCCTGGAGTGGGTAGGGAGCAAAACATGAGAGTATGGGCCGTATTACCTGTTAAGCCGTTTGTTCGCGCCAAGAGCCGCCTGGCGACCATCTTACCCGCCGAGCAGCGCGAAATGCTCGCGGAGAAGATGTTTCGCCACGGGCTTGAGGTGCTCACCTCAACGCGCCAAATTGCCGGGGTGCTCGTCGTCAGCCGGGACACCAAGGCGCTCTCCATGGCGCGCGAATATGGCGTTAATACGGTGCAGGAGAGCGGCGCGCCGGAACTGAACGTGGCTTTGTTGCGCGCCGCCGAGTACGTACGCCGCTTCGGTGCAGAGGGCGTGCTGGTTGTGCCGTCGGATTTGCCGATGTATACCAGCGCCGACATTGAGCAGGTGCTGCACCTGGGCCGCTATCACATGACCGTCGTCATTGCGCCCGACCGCACCGACAACGGGACGAATGCGCTGCTGGTCACGCCGCCCGGATTGATCCCGTATTCCTTCGGGCCGGGCAGCTTCCGCCGCCACATCGAGCTGGCCGAGCAGGCGGGCGCAACGGTCAAGATTCTGCGCTCGGAGCGGCTGGGCCTGGACGTGGACACCCCGGCGGACCTGGAATTATATAACCAGCTGACCGGCGCGCCTGCCAGCGTGGGCATTGCCCCGGCGGCGAGCGCGCGCTTCTCGCTGGCGGACTGATCCGGCAGCGTTCCCCACAACTAAACACGTCAGATGTGCAGGGGCGGTCGATGACTGCCCCTGATGATTCGGGATGGCTGAAGAGCGGACAACGCAGGCGTTGTCCCTACGGCGTGGCGTGTAGGGACGAGGCCTGCCTCATCCGTTCGCCTCGTCCGGTCGCTTCATCCGTTCGCCTTGTCCACGCGCCTGGGGTGTCGCGCGAGGAGCGGACAACGCAGGCGTTGTCCCTACGGCGTGGCGTGTAGGGACGAGGCCTGCCTCGTCCGTTCGCCTCGTCCGGTCGTTTCGTCCACGCGCCTGGGGTGTCGCGCAAGGAGCGGACAACGCAGGCGTTGTCCCTACGGCGTGACATGTAGGGACGAGGCCTGCCTCATCCGTTCGCCTCGTCCGTTCGTCTCGTCCACGCGCCTGGGGCGGACAACGCAGGCGTTGTCCCTACGGCGTGGCGTGTAGGGACGAGGCCTGCCTCGTCCGTTTCGCCTCGTCCGTTCGCCTCGTCCGTCTGCGCCATGTTGAGGTATGCTTGTGGCACGCCGCGCAGCGCCGGGCGTGCCTTTCAAACGCTGATTGCCCAGGGGAGAGATCATCATGGCTGACCGGGTCGCCCTTTATTTGCAGGATGCCCACTCGTTGCAGGACGCCATCGCCTACGTCCAGTATGCCGAAGAGAACGGCTTCGAGGCAGTCTGGCAGGCGGAGAGCCGGCTCGTGCGCGACGCCGTCGTGCCGATGGCCGCTTTTGCCGCCACCACGCGCAAGATCAAGGTTGGATCGGGCGTGATCAACAACTGGACGCGCAACGCCGCCCTGATCGCCGCCACGTTCCTGACCCTCGACGATCTCGCGCCGGACCGCATCCTGCTCGGCATCGGGGCGTGGTGGGACCCGCTGGCGGCGAACGTCGGCATCAAGCGCGACAGGCCGCTGCTGGCCATGCGCGAAGTCGTCACCGTCGTGCGCGACCTGCTGGCGATGAAGCACGTCACTTTCCACGGCGAGTTCGTGAACGTGACCGGCATCGAGTTGGACATCGTGCATGGCCGCCGCGAGCCGCGCAACGTGCCCATCTACATCGGCGCGACCGGCATGAAGATGATGGCGCTCACCGGCGAGATCGCGGACGGCGCGCTGCTGAATTATCTCGTCTCGCCCGCCTACAACGCCGAAGCGCTCGCCGCGCTGGAACAGGGCGCGAAAGTCGCCGGGCGCAAAGTGGACGACATCGACCGGCCCCAGCTTGTCGTGGCCAGCGTCGACCGCGACCGCAAGAAGGCGCTCGACGGCGCGCGCAAGCTGGTGACGCAGTACCTCGGCCAGCAGCCGCACATCATGAAGGCGAGCGGCGTCCGCCAGGAATTGCTCGACGAGATCGCCCAGGTGTTGACGTGGCCGGCCACCGAAGAGCAGATCGAGCGGGCGATGGCGCTTGTGCCCGACGACGTGGTGCAGCTGATCACCGCGTCGGGCACACCGGAAGAAGTGCGCTCCAAAGTCCGCGAGTACGTGGCGAACGGCTGCACCTGCCCGGTGCTCTATCCGCTGGGCGACGACGTGCGGCTGATGATCGACACGTTCGCGCACGGCTATTCGAACTGAGGCAAACGCCTGCCCGCCTGCAACGCGACGACCGGTCGCCTGCTGACCGGCGCTTGGCATGGCGGCGCAGCGGGCAGGCGCACATTGCCTATAATGATTAGGAAGTGGGGACGGCGCCCAGGGCGAAGGCGGCGAACGGGCATGGACATCGGGCTACAAATATACCTGGTTTTTGTCGGGTTCGGGGCGCTGATCGGCGCGCTGATCACGCCGCTGGTGTGGTGGGCAAAGGGCCGCAAACCGAGCAGCGGTTTTTTCGCCGGAGTTCTGGTCGGCGCGCTGGGCAACCTGATCTTGCT
>JADZBY010000066.1 GCA_020851855.1 Anaerolineae bacterium | reverse complement strand
CGAACGGTGCTGACCATCATGTGCCGCACCGCAAAGTTGACGCTGGTGTGCGCCGGATCGAATTTCCACTGTGCCATGTGATTATCTCCCTCATCTAAAAGCGGACCACAGTCCGTTTAACTAGATAAAGGATAGCATAATTCCCGCCGCTGCCGCATGAGGGAATAATGAGAAACCGGACCGCAGTCCGGTTTCTGAAAGGCGAGCGAAAAGCCGGGGCATTAACTTGGTGAGGATTCAGGGTCGTTCCCCCCACCCCAACCCCTCCCCCATGAAGAGGGCGGGGCGAAGAGAGCCGGTTTTCCCTTCCCTCTTGATGGGGGGAAGCGCAGGGTTAGGGGGGTTCTTCTCTAGTTGAGGTACTAGGGCAGTGAGCGCCTGTTACAGCCGGGCGACGAGGTTGTCGAGCGTCGCGTGAAGCTGGTCGAGCGTGTAGCCGCGCGCGTGGCGCAGGAAGTGCACGACGTGAATATCGAGCATCACATACAGCGTATCGGCGGCCATCTCGGCGTCGCTCTGTGGCCGAATCTGGCGCAGCAGCCCGGCGATGGTCTGCCGCCACCATGCGTGGGCCGGGTGATCGAGAAACGCCCGGCTGTCGGCCTGCAGCGCCCAGAACATCTCTTCGTTGCGGGCCACAAAATCGACCACAGCGCGCAGGAACCAGCGCAGTTTGTCGGCGGGATCGCCCGGCTCGGTGAGGCGGCGGAAGGTCGTCTCTTGCAGGGTGCGCTGGTCCTGGTCGAGCAGGGCAAGGCACAGCTCGCCCTTGCTCTCGAAATGGCGGTAAAGCGTGCCCTTGCCGACGCCCGCCGCCTCGGCGATGGCCGTCATCGAGACAGCGCCCACCCCCTGTTCGGCAAACAGGCGCTTGGCCGCCTCAAGGATGAGGGCGTGGTTCTTGATGGCGTCAGCGCGCGGCGTCCGCGACGCGACGAGCAGCGTAGGATCGTCCATGGGCGCATTCTGTCACATTAAACAAATGGAAGTCTGCTTATTTTATCACAAGTCGCGTGATGGGTGGAATGCTGTGTCCTCGTCGCCCGCACTGGCCAGCGGGTACATGGGCCGCACATCAAGCGCCAGGCCGTGACGTACACCCCGTGCAAAGAGAAAACACCCGGCGGCGGCGATCATGGCCGCGTTATCGGTGCACAGGGCGAGCGGCGGGTAATAGACAGGCAGCGCCAAACGGCTGCGCATCGTCTCGCGCAGCAGGGCGTTGGCGCTCACACCGCCCGCCAGCAGCACCGCCGTCACATTGTGGTCAGCGGCGGCGCGGGCCGTGGTATCGACCAGCATGTCGACGGCGGCGGACTGGAATCCGGCGGCCACATCCGCGATGTTCACATCCGGGCGGCGCTGGTCGGGCGACATGGACTCGTCGCCACGGGTGCGGCGGCCAGTCACCGGCGGCTGCACGGCGCGCATCACGGCGGTTTTCAGGCCGGAGAAGCTGAAATCATACGGGTGCTCCGGGCCAAGCGCCGCCCGCGTGAAAGGATAACGCGCCGGGTCGCCGTCCTGCGCCGCGCGCTGGATGGACGGCCCGCCCGGATAGGGCAGTCCGAGCAGCCGCCCAACCTTGTCGAAGGCTTCGCCCGCTGCATCGTCCAGCGTGCTGCCCAGAAGGCGGTACTGGCCGTGATCGCTCATCAGGATCAGCTCGCTGTGCCCGCCGGACGTGACCAGGCACAGTACCGGGAAGCGGATCCGCGGCGCGTATTCGGTCAGCCACAGGCTGTACACGTGGCCTTCCAGGTGGTTGACGCCCACCAGCGGCTTGTCCCAGCTCAGGCACAGGCCTTTGGCGTAATTCACGCCGACGAGCAGCGACCCGGCCAGGCCCGGCCCGTGCGTCACGGCGATGGCGTCCAGGCGCTCCGGCTCGACGGCGGCGCGGCTCAGCGCTTCGGCCACTACCGGCGCGATGGCCTCGACGTGCATCCGCGAGGCGACTTCCGGGAAGACGCCGCCATACTGCCGGTGCACCTCAATTTGTGAGGCGATCACATTGGCGCGCAGATGAAGCGCGCCGTCCGGGCCGCGCTCGACCACCGCCGCCGCCGTCTCGTCACACGACGTTTCGATGCCCAGGATCAGGGTCATGGCTCCGGCGTGTCCGTTCACTGCGCCGCGCCCAGGTCGACGATGCGCACGGAGATCAGCGTTTCGCCGGCGGGCGCGTCCGGGTTCACGCTCGGATCGCGCGGGCGGATGGCGCGGGCGGCGTCCATGCCCTCGACCACCTGCCCGAAAATGGTGTAACCCGGCCCGGCCTGGCTCGGATTGAGCGCGGGTTGTGGGCCGAAGGTGATGAAAAACTGGCTCCCGGCGGAGTTCGGATCGTTGGTGCGGGCCATGCCGAGTACGCCATCGCGGTCATACGTGGCGCGTGCGCTGACTTCGAGCGGCAGCACGTAGCCGGGACCGCCGCTGCCCGCGCCGGTCGGATCGCCGGTCTGGGCCACGAAGTCGGGCAGGACACGGTGCCAGGTCAGGCCATCAAAGTAGCCGTTGCGGGCGAGGAAGACGAAGCTATTCACGTGCTGCGGCGCGATCTCCGGGTACAACTGGGCGACGATGCGCCCGCTCTCGCTGGTCAGGATGGCGCAGTAGACGTGCGTCGGGTCGATGACCTGTTCGGGCGCGTTCCATTGGCGCTGCCCGGCGGCGGTGGGCGCGTCGGTCGGGTCGGCCACGCCCACACACGGCCCTTCGCCAGGCCTGACCGGCTGGAAGCGACTGGCGCGCGCCATCGCCGTGCGGGCGGCGGCGTCGGGCGTGGGCGTGGAGCGGGTGAAGGCGGGCGTGCCCTGCTGCGGCGCACACGCGGCGAGGAGCAGGGCCGTCAGGCTGATAAGGAGAGTATAGGTTGAGCGCGTATACTGTCTCACGGTTCTTCAAGTACCTTTCCAAACATCGCGAATGGCAGCTTACTTCTCGCGGTACAACTCGTAGCGACGATAGGCTGTCGTTGCCACGTCGTTCATGTTCTCCGTTTCGTTGAACTCCAGGAACACGTAGCTACCGTCGAGAACCTTGACGCCCACAGGCCGGACCGGCAGTCCTGGAAAGCGTCGGTGAGCAAACTGTACCAGCTGAGTGACCTGGACGACTCCCAGTCTTTCGCGTGTTCCCGCTGACTTTGCCTCAATTGGCACAACATACGCCTTGCCGCCAGCGTCCAGACCCATGTAGAGATCATCGATTTCGACCTGCCCCGATTGGCTCAAGGCGGTGCGAAAGTGCCCCTGGATGTGGTACGCCGTAAGCGATGTGAAGATATCGACGAGCCGGTTATAGCGGATACGAGCCAGCACGGCCTGTTCATCAGCGCCCTGAAACTTGAGCACTAGTTGCGGCGTCGAGTCAAGCAGCCGAATGATAGCCAGATCGGCGGGGATATCGACGTAGGGTGAACGACTCAGGCGCACGAACTGGTAGTAGCCTTTTCTTCCAGCCTGAATCGCCCAGTGCCCCGCGCCGAGAATGGATTGTGGCAGGCTCGCACGCCCTGTGCGATAAGTGTACACGACATCGGGCCGATTCCTGAGCGCGATTCCGAGGCGCTGGGCGGCGCTCGTCACGTCATCAAGCGTGAAAGAGAAAACATCCTCTGACTGGGGTGATGAAGCAACCAACGTGTGAAAGACGCTCTCGATGATCCGGTCGTAATCCCGTAGGTTTTCTTCGGGTATCGTTGCGTCTGAGGAATCTGTCATGCTATCTTCCTGTCACGAAGATTGAGAGTGGCCTGGCCAGCGTAAGACGACAACCTCTTCGCGTAACTGCTCGCGGGTGGCCGTGGCCAGGCGGGTTCGAAACAGATCGACGCCTTCCACCTGGTAGCCCAGGCGCTCTGCAATTTGGCCCAATAAAGCGCCCGTCCGGATCATGACCCGGAGATAGGACGCCTGATCGCCGACCACATAGGCCAGGCGCGCTCCGGGGCGCAGTGCGTGGCGCAGTCCTGCGAGATGGCGGGCCATACCGCCGAAATAGAGTGTGGTGACGCGAGCGTAAAGCCGTTCGAAGCCGGACGTTTTGCCAAGCGCGATCCGCCGCGCTTCGATAGCCTGCGCCAGGCTTTGAATCTCTGGAAACTGAGCAATCCAGGTATCGTCATCGTCGCCCTTATAGACATTCCGCGTGTTCGAACGCAACAGATTGCGCTTGAAGGCCTGCAGCTCGCGTTTGTCCCTGATAAAACCCAGGATCACCGATTCCAGGCGCGTGGTGCGCGTATAGTCTTTCTCGTTCGGGTACGGCGGTGAGGTGATGACGAGATCAATGCTGTGCGGTTCCAGAAGCGTATCCAGGAGACGGGCATCTCCCCGGTGTACCGTGGCGCGGACATCGTTGCGCTCGCTGCACTGCGCCACATCGCGAGCCATCTTGCGCACATTGTGGAGCCACGGTTCCAGGACATCTGCATCGCCCTTGATCGCGCCGATACCGATCTCCGGGCCAAAGCGGACGTTGCCGATGACGTTGACCAGAGCGCTTGCCAGCGCGAGCTTTTCATAGGGCGCCAGGTGCTCATCATCGTCTCGTTCTATGTGCTCCAGAAGCGTGAGCGTTTTGTGCAGTGGGAGCGGACTGATCGAGTTCGTCAGGAGAAGGGCATGCTGGTCGGGTGAGAGAGTGCGCAATGCCCCCAGAGGCACGGTGTGAGCGGGACGCGATAACAGGGCGCTGTCCTCGATGCCCTCAGCAGCCAGCGCAGCCTGAGTTGCGGCAGCAACCGCCTCGGCATGATGGATCAGCCTGCCGGGATCAACACGCCAATCTGTCTTCGTAGCGGCGGCAAAGTGCGCCATGGGGTTCGCTTCAACGCCCACCGAAGCCAGGCCGCGTTTTTTCGCCTCAACAAGCGTCGTGCCCGTGCCCGCGAACGGGTCCAGCACAATCATACCGGGCTGCGCGCCAAAGCGGTCCAGATATCGGGCGACCAGATGGGGGGGAAACGACAGCACGAAACGATACCAATCGTGAAAAGCACGGTCACCTACCGCGAGCTTGTTCGCTTCCACATTGGTTATTCGCGCCATCAGGCCATACTCTCACTGCGCCGTTGTAGGCTGATGATAGCACACCTGTGCGCCCTCAGCGAGTAGTTATCACCCAACTTTCGGTATGCTCACCCGGTTTGCGCACGCACCGCTTCCGCGCTAGGATCGCCCGTCAGCAGGCGGCGATTCGCCCGGTAATGTCCTGCCAAGAAGCGAGTTTGGGAGCCACACGCGGTGGAGCTTCAAAAGTCCTTTTACGTCCCCGATTTCCTCGAAAAGCGCGCCGATCTCTCGCCGGGCCGCGTCGCGCTGCACGAGGCCGCGACCGGGCGCGAGCTGACCTATGCCGAATGGAACGCCCGCGCCAACCAGGCCGCCAATTTCCTGCGCGCGCTGGGCGTGGGCGTCGGCGACCGGGTATGCGTGTACGCCTGCAACAGCCTGGATTACCTGGACGTGTGGCAGGCGTGT
>JADZBY010000065.1 GCA_020851855.1 Anaerolineae bacterium | reverse complement strand
TGCGCCCTGATCCTTCGCTCCCTGGCGGATGCAGGGCGGTCCGTGCCGGGCGGCTCACGAGCCGCCCCTACATTGCCGCCCCTACATTGCCGGTGTGGGGGCGCGTCGCGACGCGCCCGCCCGTGTTGCGCCCTGATCCTTCGCTCCCTGGCGGATGCAGGGCGGTCCGTGGCGGGCGGCTCACGAGCCGCCCCTACATCACCGCCCCTACATTGCCGCCCCTACATCGCCGCACCGTGTAGGGGCGCGTCGCGACGCGCCCGCCCTTGTTACGCCCCTTCCTTGCCCGGCTATGCGGCCAGGGGTGAGGTCTACTGCGCCGGGACAGCCTCAAGCGCCTGTTCTGCCGCCGCCAGCGCGTCATCCTGCCCGGCGATCAGGCTCTCCACCGTGACCGGGACCAGCACATCCGGCGCAACGCCTTTGCCCTCGACAATCTGCTCGCCGCTATCGTCCAGCAGGTTGCCGGTCGGGACCTGGATGAATCCACCCTGGGGCAGGTAATACTGCCCGCCGCTGACCGTGCCGGCCATGCCCGCCGAGGGCGTCGAGCCGACGATCAGGCCCCGCCCGCGCGCCTGGAAGGTGTAGGCGAACAGGTCGCCGGAGCTGGCCGTGTCCGCGTCGACCAGGATCGCGACCGGCCCGGTATAAATGGGTGGGCGCGGGTCAACCTGCATCTGGAAAGTGACCTTGCCGTCCTGCACCATGCGGCCCAGCACAAAGGGCGTCTCGAAGAAGCGGCTGGCCATCGCGTCGGAGATCTGCGAGAAGCCACCCGGATTGGAGCGCACGTCGATGATGATGCCCGGTACGTTGCGCTCGATGAGCGAGGCGACGATCCGGTCGAAGTCCTGGAACTCCCGGAAACCGACGAAATCCTCGACGCGGATGTAGCCCAGGCCGGAAGGCAGCACATTGTCGCTGACCGGCGGCGCGGGCGTCTGCTGGACGAGGCGCTGTGGCGCGCCGCGCGTCAGCGTGACCGTGGCCGGCCCCGTGTCGCCCGGGTTTTGATACGTCACGTCCGCCTGGCTGCCCACCGGACCCCGGTTCAGATTCCACAGCTTCCAGGCGACCAGCGCGTGCGGCGTCGAGGCGTTGCTGGCGTACAGCGTGACCTCGTTGAGGGCCTCGTCAATGGGCTGGCCGTTCCAGGCGGTGATGATCGCGCCGATCCGGATGCCCG
This sequence comes from Anaerolineae bacterium, assembly GCA_020851855.1. Classification (GTDB taxonomy): domain Bacteria; phylum Chloroflexota; class Anaerolineae; order Aggregatilineales; family UBA2796; genus JADZBY01. The sequence continues at coordinate 7,180 of JADZBY010000065.1, read as the reverse complement.
CCTGCTGCGCCGGGCCGCCGCTGCCCAGGTTGGCCACCGCGATGCGCCCGTCGGTGAGCTGCTCCAACTGCATGCCGAGCGACACGGCGTACTCATTTTGCAGCGTCGGCAGGTAGAAATTGACGTGGCCATCGGGCACGGCATTGGCGAAGTCCCGGAAGATCAGCTCACAGTCGCGCTGGCTGGCCGCCGCCTGCGCCCTGGGCAGAAGCGCCGCGCGAAGCGCCGCCCAATCCACGCCGTGCAGCTCGGTGAACGGGTACGTCGCCTCGACGCGGTCGAGGAAGGTCGGGACCAGTTCGGCGCACGGCAAGCTCGCGTAGTTGTTCACATCGCCCATGCCCGTCGTGATCAGGTTCAGCGTGGGCGACGGCTCGGTGATGACTGTGAAAGGCGCACTGTCCAGGTTCACCAGCGACCAGCCCTGCGCCAGCGGCCCGCGCGGATCGTCCGCGCTGAAGAGCCGCCCGTCTGCGCCCGCGCCGGTGGGGAAAACTTGCCCCTCGTCGCCGGCGTATACCACCAGCGCGCCGCCGTTGACGGCAAAATCGATGCCGATGCGCAGCGACGAGGCGATGTTGTCCTCGTTGGGGACCATATAGCCGCGCTGCGCCACATCGCTCATCAGGCGCACGTCGAAGATCATCACGCCGGGCGATTGCTCCGGCTGTGCGCCGCCCGTCACATCAAAGGGGATCATCTGCGGCGGCGCGGCGGGCAATTCAAGCGTGTACGCGCCGCCCGTCGCAACGCCGGTATACTCGCCCAGGACTTGATCCGCCGGATCGGGCAGCGTCACCGGCGCATCGCCAAAGTACGGCGCAGCGTCGATCAGCCCGACGACGAGCGGCAGCCCGGCATAATCCTCATAGGCAACGGCAAAGGTCCCGCTCAGCGTCCGGACGCCGCCGTCCTGGGCGCTCACGGGCGCATCCGCAGACGCCAGCAGCAGGGCCGCCGCCAGCGCCACGATCAGCGCGCGGAAAGATAGTCGTTTCATCCAGACCTCGTGAAGGTTTTGTGGATTCCGCCAGAACACATTCCGCGATCAAGTATACTGGTAGCGGTCGCCGGGTGGGTGAAGGGTGGATGAGCGCGTGAGAACGAGCGAGGTGCTGGACTGGCTCCGCAATCTGGTCAAGCGGCTGGCGGGCAGCGCGTCCCCCGCCGGGTTTGACGGGCGCGCCGTCGATAACGAGCGATTTCTGACCGAGTTCGGCATCCGGCTCATCGAAACCGACCCGAAGGGCAACGCGCGCCCGCTGTCGCCCGCCGAGCGGCACGTCGTACGCACCACGATGGCCCAGCTTGGCCCGGCGTGGTACGGCCCCTTCCGCGATAGCCCGATCCACTTCTGGATCGACCGCAATCCGGGCGGCGGGCACTATGGCAACGGCTGGCTGCGCGTCGGGGATTTCGGCGGCGACCTGTCCGTCCTGTACCGCATCCTGCTGCACGAGGGCACGCACGCCTCGAACGAGTATCGCGGCTGGATGTACGAGAACGACTGGTGCACGCTGCCCGGCCTGGATTGGGTGCGCCAGGGCGACGACTTCACCCACCCGCGCCAGCAAGGCCGGCTGATGCTCTCCGGCGATTGGGAGACGCTGCCCGTCGATAGCCGCGACGTGAGCACCGCGCCCGGCGAAGACCTGGCCGAGATGGTGCGCTACTACGTGCACTCGGTCAAGAACGAGCGGGCGTACCTCTGGCCGCTGGACCGCAAGCAGCCGCCGCTGTACCTGTGGGCGACCTCAGCGACGCGCCATGTGTTCGTGCGCGATGTGTTCCTCAAACTGCCGCCCGGCCACCCGCTCTATCGCCGCCTCAGCCCGGATCAGGAAGCCCTCGCGGCGAAGAACCTGGGGCGGGCGACGGCGTGAGTGTGAGCGTTTCCTATTAGAACGGGTGTACAATGGAGATAGTTGCGACTCGCTCACGATGAATGGAGAGCGCGCGATGACTCCTTCTCCCGACACGCCCTCACAATCGGCCCTCAACTGGCTTCTGGAAGAAGACAACCCGTGTGTGCGCTACCTTGCCCTGCGCGATGTGGTCGGCCTCTCACCGGAAGATGCTGAGCTGCGCGCGGCGCGCCACGCGGCCCACGCCCAGCCGAATGGCCCCATTGCCGCTGTGCTCGATGCGATGGCCGAAGACGGCTACTGGGTCGAGCCGGGGCCGGGCTACAACCCGAAGTACCGCTCGACGGTCTGGGCGCTCGTCCTGCTGGCGCAGCTCGGCGCGTCGGCCCAGGAAGATGAGCGTATCGCGCGCGCGTGCCGCTACATCGTCGATCAGGCGCTCTCGGCGGGTGGCCAGTTCTCGGCGGGCGGCGCGGACAAGCCATCGGCCACGGCGGACTGCCTTCAGGGCAACCTGTGCGCCGCCCTGCTCGACCTGGGCTACGACGGTCCGCGCCTGGACGCCGCCTTCGAATGGATGGCGCGCAGCGTGACGGGCGAAGGCGTCGCGCCCATTGCGGATCGCTGTGCGCCGCTGCGCTATTACGCCGGGAAATGCGGTCCGCGCTTCGCCTGCGGGGCCAACAACAAGTTGCCGTGCGCGTGGGGCGCGGTCAAGGTGATGCTCGCATTCGCCAAACTGCCGCACGCGCGCCGCACACCGCTTGTCGAACACGCTATCCGGCAGGGTGTGGACTTCCTGTTGAGCGTCGATCCGGCCACGGCGGGCTGGCCGAGCGGTTGGACGGGGAAGCCCAGCGGCAACTGGTGGAAGTTCGGCTTCCCGGTTTTCTACGTCACCGACCTGCTTCAGGTGGCCGAGGCGCTGGCGCTGCTCGGTCACGCCGCAGACCCCCGCCTGCGCGTCACGCTGGACCTGATTCGCGCTAAAGCGGATGGGCAGGGCCGCTGGCCGCTGGAATACGATTACACCGGCAAAACGTGGATCGACGTGGGCAAAAAGAAGCAGCCGAGTAAGTGGGTGACGCTGCGGGCGCTGCGCGTGTTGCGGGAAGAAGCAGAGACGCGTTTGAGTTAACCATTGAGGAGTATCACGTTGAATCGGGAGACGAGCGTGTGAGCGAAGGCAACCTTGATACCGTGAGAGCGACCGACGATGAGTACGTTGAGATCATCCTGCGGCGCATCCAAGTGTGCAAAGCCTATCAACCGCACTTCGGCCACGGGGCGGCAGGCAGCCTATCGTTGGAGTCTTTCCAGCACGTGTATGGCGCAGATCCATTCTACGCGTGGTTTGGGCTGGACAATCCTCTGGTATACGCAGCTCACAAAGCGGCAGGCGGCATCACGTCCGTGTACCGTCAGCTCGGCATTGGCTGTGAAGAACTCGTTCGGCGCATCCTACAGGATCAGTTAGACTTATCACCATCTCAAGTGATGTGGTCGTACACGCTTTCCAAGCCTGACGGCGCTTCACGGCGCGTGTCGTTGGATGGACGCATCGAGTTGGGCGACATACGCGATCCACGCAGGCGCGCCCGCGTGGCCACGTGGTTAGATGCTGCTGCAAAGTCGCTTGGCATCGAGGCGAGCGTTGCGGCGGCGCTGCGAGGAATGGTCCTTGAGGTGCGCCAGGGCTACAAAAGCAAGGACTCGAAGCGCCAGAACGCGGATATTGCCAACGCAGCAATGGCGTATTCGCAAGGCTATCTGCCCGTCGTCCTTGTCTTATCAACCCAAATTGACACGGACATTGTCTATCGTTACCAGATGCAACGATGGCTCATCCTTCGTGGATATATCAACGGATCGGCAACGGCTTCAACGTATTCGTTCATGCGTGAGACGCTTGGCTATGACCTTGCGGAGTTTCTGGACCGGAATGCGATGAGGCTGAGGACTGAAATGCGGATTGTGCTGGAGACGCTGTTGAGTCCATGACCACGACAAGGCGCGAATACACCTTTAAGCCCAATCAGACAGAGGGTAGACACGGTTGGCTCCGCCTCACGCCTGCCTATTCTGTGCAGCTTGTGCGGGAGCATCTCGCCCAACTTCCGGCAGAGTCGCATGTGCTTGACCCGTTCTCAGGGACCGGAACAACCGGGCTGGTCGCGGCGGAGTGTGGCTTGCGCTGCGACCTGATTGATATCAACCCATTCCTCGTATGGTTCGCGCGGGTAAAGACGGCAAGTTACTCGCGCGCTGACCTGGAAACGGCGTTAGCCGCGGCGCGCGGGATCGCCCACCCCGACGCGCGCATCATGTCGCATGGTTCTGCGCCCCACTGGGTCCCGCCTATTCGCAATATTGAGCGCTGGTGGCATCCAAAGCGCCTGGCCTACCTGTCGCGTCTGCGTACCGCCATATTGGAAGCCGCGCCTGTGAATAGCCCGGCATGGAACTTATTGCTTGTGGCATTCTGCCGCATGGTCATCGAGCTATCGAATGCCGCCTTTAACCACCAATCGATGTCCTTCAAAGCGAATGACGGTCAACTCAGCCTGTTTGGAGACGGAGACGAAGCCCTGTGGTCAGAGCGCTTCCTGAGACTCGTCCGCGACATGGCCGAGGAAGCCTCGCAGCCCCTTGCTGGAGCAGTGACTGTAATCCAGGGGGATGCGCGCCACGTTCCACCGCCAGCACATGGAACATATGACGCCGTCATCACATCGCCGCCATATCCCAATCGCATGAGCTATATTCGCGAACTGCGCCCCTACATGTACTGGCTGGGCTTCTTGCGTGAGACGCACGAGGCCGGAACACTCGATTGGAGCGCAATCGGCGGCACGTGGGGAGCCGCTACCAGTAAGTTGCTCCGCTGGCAGCCGCTTGGCCACCCCATTCCCTATTCGCAGTTCGACGCACTTCTGTCCGGGATAGCAGCGCACAGCGATATCTTGGCGAGTTACATCCACAGGTACTTTGAAGACATACGCACCCATCTGCAAAGTTTGTTTTCTGTGCTCCGATCGGGTGCAAAAGTCTTCTACGTGGTTGGCAACTCGAAATTCTATGATACGCTCGTGCCTGTCGAGGATATCTACGTCCATCTGCTGGACGATGCAGGTTTCGTGAACTGTCGCGCCGAGATGCTTCGTAAGCGCAACTCCAAGAAGGAACTGGCTGAGTTTGTCGTTTCTGCGATCAAGAGATGATCAGGGTTTGAAATAGCCGGTTACGCCTCAGATTTCGCCCCGCCACCCTTCCACGAGCGTCATGACGGCCTTGATCACCGCCGGGCGGTCGAGCTTGTCGGTGTTGATGTGGTGCGCGTCCGGTGCGGCGGCCATCGGGGCGACCTTGCGCTCGCTATCGATGCGGTCGCGGCGGGCCATCGCGGCGCGCAGGGCTTCACGGTCCGCCGCGCTGCCGTTGGCCAGCCGTTCCTCAAGCCGCCGGTCGGCGCGCACATCCAACGAGGCATCCAGAAAAATCTTCAGGTCGGCGTCGGGCAGGACCACGGTTCCGATGTCGCGCCCGACCATGATCACGCGCGGGGTGGCCAACGCCAGCCGCCGGTATTTCGCGTTCAGCGCCTCACGCACGCCCGGCGCTGCCGAGACGGGCGATACCGCCGCTTCGACTTCCGCCGAGCGCAGGGCGGCGGTCACGTCGTCGCCGTTCAGGAGCACGGTGTACAGCCGCCCGTCGTCGCTCCGGTCCGGCGTGATGTCCAGATCGACGCGCCGGGCGAGTTCGGCCAGCGCGTCGCCGTCAGTGATGGGCACGTGCTCCCGGAGCGCGGCGAGCGTCACGGCGCGGTAAAAAGCGCCCGTGTCGACCAGCAGGTAACCGAGCGCCTGGGCGATGGCGTCGGCCACCGTCGTTTTGCCCGCCGCCGCCGGCCCGTCGATGGCGATGGTGCGAGGGAGTGTGCGAGGTGGTGTCACAGTGAGATCGTCCCTTTCAAAGAAGCCTCACCCCCGACTCCTCTCCATGTCCGCCGCCCCAAAGGGGGACCCCGTCGGCATGGCGAGGGGTTGGGGGGTGAGGCTCTTCTTAATCCTGCGCCATGGCCCGCCACGCGCTGTACGTGCAGGCATTGTAACTCGCGCCGAGGATGACCCGAAAATCGTAGGTCTGGTTCGGGTCCGGCGCGTTGATCACGTTTTCCGGGCGGGCATTCAGGGCGCGCATCAGGGCGTCCAGGCTGCCCGGTTTCGCGCCGCCCGTGTAGTCGTAAATGAGCGTGTCCGAATAATCCGTCGCGTCGGCATGGCCCGCGTCCACCGGCAGGAAGCCTTCCCAGCTCAGCCGCGAGACGGCCACCCGGTCCCAGTCGCCGTTACCGGTCCCGTTGTAGACTTCGAGCGACGGGCTTTCGGCAAACAGCACATTCGAGGTTGGCGGCGTGTACAGCAACTCGACGATGCGCCGCACCTTGTCCGCATCGGGCAGCAAGACCGACGCGCCGCCTTCCGTCGTCCACGAGGTGACCTGGCCCGGTCCCAGGAAATAACTGCGCATGCGCGAGCCGTCCAGCGCGAGCGCGACCGGCGTCAGCCCGATCACGTCGCTGAGCGTCAGGTTGGTATTGACCAGCGCCGTCACCTGCTCCCAGAGCATCGGCAGTTGGCTGACCATGCCCATGTCCTTGACCCGCCCCCAGATGGCGCGCAACACCAATTGCTGGCGGCGATTGCGCTCGAAGTCGCTGGATGTCTGGCGCGAGCGCGAAAACCACAGCGCGAGGCTTCCATCCATGCGGTGCAGCCCGACCGGCAGCGTGTACCACTTGTAGTTGTCCAGATCGTTCGGATCGAGGTCCGGCGCGGCGATGCGATAGTCGGTCAGTGGGCAATCGACAGCCACCTCAATGCCGTCGAGCAAATCGATGATGGTCTTGAAGCCGGAAAACTCGATGTGCGCGTAACGGTCAATGCGCACGCCGGTATTGTACGACACCGTCTCGGCCACCAGCGCATCACCGCCGCCCGGCCAGTTGATCGTGTCTCCGATGTACGCCGCCGTATTCACCCGGTCATAGCCGACGGTCGGGATGTACACGTACAGGTCGCGCGGGATGCTCATCAGGTTCACGGTGTTCGTGGTCCGGTTCACCGACACCACGACCAGCGTATCGGTCCGGTAATTCGGCGTGTTGGGGCGGCGGTCGCTGCCGATGAGCAGGATGTTGAACAGGTCGTGCTCGCCCATATCGACCGGTCGGACGCGCGGCGGCGCGCCCGCAGGCGGCGTGAAGGTCGGCGTGAAGGTGAGCGTGATGCCCGGCGTGGGCGTGACCGTGG
>JADZBY010000064.1 GCA_020851855.1 Anaerolineae bacterium | reverse complement strand
TGCATTCGCCGCACCGCCCGGCCCGATCGTCTCTTCGCCGGGGATATTCCAGCAATGCGGAAATGTCTCGTCATAGGCGCGCCCGTCCAGCCCGCCCACGCGCACCTGATTGAGCACGATGTCCGCGCTGCGCAGCGCGGCGGGCAGGTCCGTCGTGGCAGACACGTCCAGGCCTGGGATGTCCGCCGCCATGCCCCGGCATACGCGCTCGACCAGCGCCAGCTTGCGCGCATCCCGGCCATGCAGCACGACGCGCAGCGCCCGCTCTCCGCCCGGCGCACTGCACAGGTGCGGCTCCAGGGCGGCGATTAGCTCTGGAACGGCCACAGAGCTACCGCCCAGGATCGTCAGCGTGGGCACGACGCGCCTCACACCGCGCCAAAGAAGGCCCGCACGCGCTCGATAACGTAGTCCTGCTCGTCGTCGCGCAATTCGGGGAAGACGGGCAGGTTGAGCACTTCGTCGCGCGCACGCTCGGCCACCGGGAAACTGCCCGGCCCAAGTCCCAGGCGCTGGTAGGCGGGTTGCAGGTGGATGCTGTTCGGGTAGATGACCTGAATGCCGATCCCGCTGCCCACCAGCCAATCGCGCAGGGCGTCGCGTTTCGCGGGATCGACGCGCAGCGAGTACATGTAGTACACATGCCGGTCGCAGTAGGGCTGTGCGACGGGCGTCTTGACCGGCAGGTCCGCGAACGCCGCGTTATAGCGCCCGGCAATGCGCGCCCGCGCGGCGTTGAATGCGTCCAGATGGCGCAGTTTCACGCTCAGGATGGCCGCCTGCACCTCGTCCAAGCGCTGCTGGAAGCCGACGAACTCGTGCTGGTGCTTCACTTTCTGGCCCATGTAGCGATACATCTTGAGCCGCTCAAAAAGCGTCTCGTCGTTGAGGGTCACTGCGCCGCCGTCGCCATACGCGCCTAGATTCTTCGCCGGGTAGAAGCTGAAGCAGCCGACGTGGCTCAGGCTGCCCGCCTTGCGACCCTTGTACAGCGCACCGTGCGCGTGCGCCGCATCTTCGATGACGTATAAGCCGTGCTTTTCGGCAATCTTCAGCACCGGGTCCATATCGACCGGATGGCCGTAAAGATGTACGGGCAGGATGGCTTTCGTGCGCGGTGTGATGGCCGCTTCGATCAGTGCCGGGTCCATATTGAGCGTGTCCGGGTCGACGTCGACGAACACGGGCGTTGCGTCGACATAGGAAATGGCGAAGATGGTCGCCGCGTAGGTGTTCGGCACGCTGATCACCTCGTCGCCGGGGCCAACTCCGCACGCCGCGAGGGCCAGGTGCAGCGCTTCCGTCCCGTTGGCGATGCCCAGGCAGTATTCCGTGCCGCAATACTCGGCAAATTCCTTCTCAAACGCGGCCAGGAAAGGCCCCAGCGTGTAACGCCCGGTGGGCAGAACGGCCTTCACCGCCGCCATGATCTCGTCCGCGATCATCGCGTACTGCCGCGTCAGGTCTTCGTTAGGAATGGTGCGTGTCGGGTCAGAAATGCTCATCGTCTCACCTCTTGTTGCAGATGGCCGGGCGCCAGGTCGAGCGCGGCGCGCGCTGCGCCGTACAATCCGGCGTATTCTCCAAGGGCCGCTCGCGTCAAGAGCATCTTGCGGTCGGCCCAGTAATTCAGGTGCTCGTCAAAAGCCCGTCGCATGGGCGCTTCCAGCACGTCAAACGCGCCCCAGCCTAGCCCGCCGCCCAGGACCAGCGCTTGCGGGTCGAGCAACGTCACCAGGTTGGACAGGCCCAGGCCCAGATAATACCCTGCCTCGTCCATGATTTGCCGCGCCACACTGTCCCCACCGCGTGCGGCGTCCGCGACGGCCTGGGCGCTGATGTCGCCCTCCAGGCTCTCAAGGATGGTCGCGCGGCCAAGCTTGAGGGCGGCTGTGGCTTTGCGCTGAATTGCGAGACCCGAAGCGAGCGCTTCCAGGCAGCCGTGCTTGCCGCAGCCGCACAATGGCCCGCCTGGCAGTACAACCGTGTGCCCGACTTCGCCTGCCGCACCACGCGCCCCACGCCAGATGCGCCGCCCCAGCAGAATGCCCGCGCCGATGCCCGTGCCTACGATGACGTATACGAAGTGCTCCAGGCCATGCGCCGCACCGCGCCAGTGCTCTCCAAGCGCTGCGGCGTTGGCGTCCATTTCGATCACGATAGGTAGTCCCAGGCGCACCATAGCCAGCTCGCGCAGGCGCACTTCGGCCCAGCCCATGTTGTGATTCATATAGATCAGACCGGCATCGACGTCCATAACGCCTGTCGTGCAGAAGCCCAGCGCCGTTATGTCGCCCCGAAAACGGCCCACACGCGCGAGGAGCCGGTTGAGTGCCGCGTCCAGATCATCCAGCACATCATCTGGCGAAACACGGCCACCAAGTATGTACTTCTCGGACGCCAGTAGCTCGCCGTCGAGTGTCGTCAGGCCGACCAGCATCTTGGTCCCGCCCAGATCGCAGCAGGCAATCACAGGAGATGTCATACTAGATGCGGTGCGCCCTCCAGGGCGCGGCGTGCCACTCGCGCCATCTGTGCTCCGAGTCATTTTTGTTATATTATAACGTAATTCGCCCTTGTCAAGGAGTCCTATGCGAGTTCCCAACCCGGCAGCCAGCATCGAGCAGCGCCTGCTGCTGCTGCGCCTGCTCCGCGGCGGGCCGCGCACGCGCCGCGAATTGAGCGACCAGAGCGGCTACAGCGTGTCGCTGGTCCGGCAACTCCTGTCCGATCTCGTGGAGCGCGGCTGGGTCCTCGAACATGGCACGGTCGCGCCGGATGCGCGTGGGCGGCCTTCCCAGGCGTGGGCGCTCGCCCCGGACGCCTGCCTGACCATCGGGCTGGACGTGGGCGGCGACACATCGCGCGTGATGGCGCTCGATGCCGCCGGGACGGTGCGCTACCGGCAGCTTGTACCGACGCCCGCGCTGGACAGCGGCCATGCGCTGCTCGGTTTCCTGGCCGGGCTGGTGCGGCACGCTGAGTCGGCGCTGGGGCCGCCCGCGCAGAACGTGCGGCGGCTGGGCGTGTCGTACAGCGGCTTCATCGACTTTCAGGCCGGGTACGTCATCGCCGCGCCGAACATCATCGCCGGGGACCGGCTGCCGCTGCGGGACTATCTTCAGGAAGCGCTCGGCCTGCCCGCGCTCGTCGAAGACAGCTCGCGGGTGATGACGCTGGCCGAGATGCGCTATGGCGCCGGTCAGGGCTGCACCGATGCGCTTTGCGTGAACGTCGGCGCGGGCATCGGCATGGGCATCCTGGCAGGCGGGCAGCTCTACCGGGGCGGCACGGGCCTGGCCGGGGAAATCGGGCACATTCCCATGCAGCCCTACGGCGACCGCTGCCGCTGCGGCGGGCAGGGCTGCCTGGAAACGCTGGCGTCCGGGCGGGCCATTGCCACGCGCGCCCGCCATATGCTCGAACAGGGGATGCCCTCGCTTCTACAACGGATGACGAACGGCGCGCCCGCCCTGGTGACGACCGAGATGGTCGCGCACGCCGCCCAGGCGGGCGACGATCTGGCGCTCGATCTGCTCAACAGCGCCGGGATGTGGCTGGGTATGGCGTTGGCGACCGTGCTCAACCTGTTTGCGCCGCAGCGTGTCATCCTCACTGGAGGTGTCATGCGCGGCAACGACCTGCTGCTGTCCATCGTGCGCGAGTCCGCCGAGCGCTATACCCTGCCGCACGCCGCACGGCCCCTGCCCATTGTGCTCACTCAACTGAGCGACGACGTGGGCGCGCTGGGTGCGGCGCTGCTCGCGCTTGATGAAGAGTTTGATCGCGGTTTTGCCTGGCGGCTGGCGGCTGAAAGCCCTGCAATGGATGAAGGTTAGGGCGAGATGACGAAAAGTAGGTGACTCCAGAACCGATTTTTGTTATATTATATCAAAATTGACCCTGCACATGAGCCAGGGCCGATTGTAAAAGTGAAGATTGCTCAGACTGGAGGCTTGGGATGTCGCACCGCACGCCAAAGTTGTTGTTGATCGCGGTTTTGCTTCCTTTCCTCGTCGGGTTGGGAGGCGTGGCGCTCGCCGACGGCAGAGGTACGGGCCAGTACGAAGGGCAAGTCATCCGGGTGCTGGCCTTCGAGGGCTACACCGACGACTCCCTGGTCAAGAGCTTTGAGGAGAAGTACGGCGTGACCATTGAAGAAGTGTACGTCTATTCCAACGACGACATTTTCTCCAACCTGCGCGCCGGAGCGGGCGAGACGTTCGACATGGTGACGCCCACCAGCAGCATCTGGCCGATCCTGATCGAACAAGGGCTGCTCGCGCCGCTGGATACTGCCAAGCTGACCAACTACGAAAGCCTGTCCGAGACGATGCGCACGCTGCCCGGCTCGATGGATGCCGACGGCAACACGTATATCCTGCCCTTCACCTGGGGCGCCGACGTGCTGGTCTACAACAAAGACGAGTTCTCGGAAGCGCCCGACTCCTACGATGTGCTCTTCGATGACGCCTATTCGGGCAAGATCGGCGGCTGGGACAACTCCTTCACGCTGGCGATCACCGCGCTGGGTATGGGCTTCGAGGACCCGTTCTCCATGGAAGACCCGCAGTTTGGTGAGGTGAAGGTCAGGCTGTGCGAGCAGTACCCGCTCATCCGCCTGTACCCGGCGCAGATCAGCGACTATGTGAACGCCTTCCAGAGCGGCGATATTGTCGTGGCGCTCTCCGGCGGGCCAGAAGTGGCGACGGCGCTGCAGGGCGAGGGTATGGACAATATCGAGTGGGTGATCCCCAAGGAAGGCACGCTCGCCTGGGTCGACGGGCTGGCGATGACCAGCGGGGCGCGCAATCCGGAGCTGGTACACCTGCTCATCGACCATCTTCTAGCCCCTGAGCAGCAGGCGCAGCTTTACGAGCTGATGGGCTTCGGGCTGGCAAACTCGGCGGCGATTGATCTGCTGCCCGAAGAGGCTGTGCAGCAGCTTGAGCGGATGGACCCCGCCTCGAATCCTGATAAGCGCTTCGTGCCCTGGGGACCCGTCGAGGACTTCGACCGCTGGACGCAGACATGGAACGAGATCAAAGCCGGGTGCTAAGCGAACGTGCTGCACACGAGACATCTCAGATTGACGGACGCAACGGTGGGGCTGGCCGCGCCAGCCCCGCCCCTGTCTTTCTGTCGCTCGTAGACCTGACGCGCTACTACGACGCCGTTGCGGCGGTGCGCGCCCTGAGCCTGGACGTGCGCGAGGGCGAGTACATCACGCTGCTCGGCCCCAGCGGCTGTGGCAAGACGACCACGCTGCGCATGATCGGCGGCTTCATCCCGCCGTCGGGCGGAAAAATCCTGCTCGACGGCGCCGACATGGCGGCGCTACCGCCCGAGCGCCGCCCGGTGAACACCGTCTTTCAGGATTACGCCCTGTTCCCGCATCTGACCGTCGAGCAGAATGTCGAGTACGGCCTGCACGTGCGCGGTATCCCGCGCCCGGCGCGGCGCGCCCGCGTGGCGGAGATGCTGGAGCGCGTGCAGATCGCGGAGTTCGCCCGGCGCTACCCGCGCTACCTGTCCGGTGGGCAGCAGCAGCGCGTGGCGCTGGCCCGCGCGCTGGTGTGCCAGCCGCGCCTCTTGCTGCTCGACGAGCCGCTCGGCGCGCTGGACGCCCGGCTGCGCGAGCAGATGCAGATCGTCCTGAAGGACCTTCAGCGCGACCTGAAGATCGCCTTCATCCACGTCACGCACGATCAGGCAGAAGCGATGGCGCTGGCCGACCGCATTGTCGTCATGCGCGCGGGCGTCATCGAGCAGGTCGGGCCGCCCGAAGCGCTCTATCACCGCCCGGCAAACGCCTTCGTGGCCGATTTCCTGGGCACGACCAACCTGTTCGAGGGGCGCTGCATCCGGCAGGATGGGCAGCTCGTCACCCTGGAAGCCTGCGGCATGGTCATGCAGGGCCAGGGCGACGCCGCGTTTGCGCCGGGCGAGCCGCTCAGTGCGTCGGTGCGCCCGGCGACCATCCACCTGAATGAGGCGGCGAACGGACAGGAAAACGGCTACCTGGGCGATGTGGAAGGCGTCATCTATCGCGGTGAGCACTGGCTGGTTCGCATCCGCGTGCCCGAAACGCAAGTCATCGCCCTGAGGCCCGCCAGCGTAGGCCACGATGCCGGGCTGCACGTCGGGCAGGTGGTCCACTTCTCGTGGCGCGCGTCCGATTGCTGGCTGATGAAGAAGGGATAGGCGGCGATGGCCCAGGCGGTGCATATCCCCGCGGGCGCGCCCCGTGAGGCCGAGGCGCAAGGCGGCAGCAGAGCCGGTCTGGCAGCGCTTCTGGCCGCGCCGGCCTTCTTCGTCCTCATCTTCATCCTCATTCCGCTCGGCGTCATGTTCCTGTATTCGTTCTGGACGACCGAGGGTGCGCAGATCGTGCCCCGGTGGACGCTGGAGCACTACCAGACGTATTTCGCGAAAGCCCTGTTCTACCGCCAGACGCTCAAGTCCCTCCGCGTGGCGGCGCTGGTGACGATCACCTGCCTCATCGCGGGCTACCCGGTCGCCTATTTCATCGCCAATCGCTCGCCGCGCTGGCGCAACGTGTGGTTGCTGCTGACGACCGTGCCCATGTGGTCGAGTTACGTGGTGCGCATCTACGCCTGGCGCACGATTCTGGGCCTGGACGGCGTGCTGAACAGCTTCCTGGTCGGCCTGGGCATCCTCTCCGAGCCGAGCCGGGAGTTCTCCTTCAGCCAGTTCGCCGTGTACATCACGCTGACCAACTACCTGCTGCCGTTCATGATCGTGCCGCTCGTCGCGGCGCTGGAGAAGATTCCGCCGAGCATCCCGCAGGCCGCACGCGATCTCGGGTCGCGACCGCTCGGCGCGCTCTGGAAGATCATCATCCCACTCAGCCTGCCGGGCGTCTTCATCGGCTGTCTAAACGTGTTCATCGTCGCGCTGGCGGACTATCTGACGCCCGCGCTCGTCGGCGGCACGGACGGCGTGATGATCGGCAACATCATCCAGTCCGAGTTCGGCGCGTCGTTCAACTGGCCGCTCGGCGCGGCGGCGACTTACGTCACGGCGGCGATTGCCATGCTGCTCATCCTGGCGCTGCGCTGGGCCACGCACCGCCGCGCGAAAGAGGTGAAGTTTTGAGCGCGCTGCGCCGTCTGGGCTTCAACGCCTACATCGTCGCGGTGTACGGCTTCCTGTTCCTGCCGCTGGTGGTCATCGCCCTGTTCGCCTTCCACCGGGGCGACAACCCGACGCGCTGGCCGCCCGACCTGTTCACGCTGCAATGGTTCGAGGCGATTATTCAGGACGCGGCCATGCTGCGCGCGCTGCGAAACAGCTTCCTGGTAGGTCTTGCTGCGGTCAGCATTTCCGCCATCCTCGGCACGGCGGCGGCCTTCGCCATCCACCGCTACCGTTTTCGCGGCGCGTCGGTCTTCTATGCGCTGACCATGCTGCCCTCGTTCGTGCCGGGCCTTGTGCTGGGCATCGCGCTGCTCATCTTCTTCACAACGGTCGGCGTCGAGCGCTCGCTGCTGACCGTGATCATCGCCCATGTGACATTTCTCACGCCGGTCGTGTTGAGCGCGGTGCTCACCCGGCTGGAACGGCTCTCGCCCAGCTATGAGCAAGCCTCGCGGGATTTGGGAGCGAATGCGTGGCAGACTTTCCGCCTCGTAACACTGCCCAACCTGCGCACAGCGCTCGTCGGTGCCCTACTCTTCGCCTTCACGCTATCCTTCGACAACATCGTGCTGACTTTCTTCGTCACCAGTTTCGACAAAACGCTGCCCGTCGAATTCTGGGGTCGGCTGCGTTTTGGCCTGACGCCTGTCACCAACGCGCTGGCGACGATCATGGTTGGCTTCTCCATCGTCCTGATCATCGTGGCAAACCGGTTCATGAACGCAGAATAGGCGGTGATATGCGGCTGTATGCCTTCTTCGGCGGCTACGAGATCGCCGACAAGAGCATGCTCACCCTGGGGCGCGATTTGGGCGTGCCGGTCAAGATTCCGTTTCAATATTTCCTGATCGAGCATCCACAAGGTCGCGTATTGTTCGACACGGGCATGAATCCGGTCGCCCTCACGGACCCGGCGAGCTACCCGCCCACGGCGCAGTTCGGATCGCAGGTCACGCCCGGCGATCTGGCCCCGGCGCGGCTGGCGGCGCTTGGCCTCACGCCCGATGACGTGAACATCGTCGTCAATTCGCACCTGCACTACGATCACGCAGGCGGTAACTGCCAGTTTCCGCACGCGGTGTTTCTGGTCCAGTACGACGAGATGCAGAGCGCGATGTGTCCGGAGCCATGGTCAGGCCTGGTGGCGGAGAATTATTGCCGTCGCGACTTTGATTTGCCGCTGAATTACCAGTTCCTGCGTGGCGATTACGACGTGTACGGAGATGGACGCCTGCGTCTGATCCGGACGCCTGGCCACACGCGCGGCCATCAATCGCTTGTGCTGCGCCTGGATGAGAGCGGTGTAGTGGTGCTGGCCCAGGACGCGGTTTATCTAACCCAGAGCCTCGAGCAGCTCATCCTTGCTACAACCTGCTTCGACCAGAAGGCAATGTATGAGTCCTACGTACGGCTGCGCGAAATTCGCCGCCTGGAAAACGCCGGCATCATCCCCGGCCACGATGTTGCCGTGTGGGAGTCCCTTCGACAAGCACCTCTATACTACGACTAGGTGAGGGTAAATGCCCCTCCGATAGGCGTTGCATCGACTGAGGCATCGAGCGCGATGGCACTGACCACAACTGCCCCATCGATGTTGTCTGCTGTACCGTCAAAGCGCTTGCGTACAGAACACAGGTCTTTGGGGCGCAGAGGACTCCACCCACGGCTCTCGCGCTATCCGTCGCGCCGGATAATCCGCCATACGCGCTGTTCCGAGACGCCGAAGTGCTTCGCCAGTGCCGACAACGTCTCACCCGCTCCGTATCGCCGCACGATCTCGGCGTTTCGCTCGGGCTTCGCCAGATGCCGGAATCTGACGCGCGGAGCATCGGCATAGGTCTGATAGAGATCGTGCAAGAACGCTTCCTCGGCCATCCCTGCCGTAAGTAGTCTTGAGGCCTCAAACCCCTCCGGGGCCAAGTGTGAAGCTCTTCACAATTGCTCCATGCCCGTGCTCAGCCTGCATGCCGAGACGTTGACTACCCATCATCGCGAGCACCATCCGGGCTGAAGGCTACTTACTTGACTGAGGCCCACTGTCCTCGCAACCATGGGGCGATGGATGTGGCTGGTGTGCACACTACCCTCGAAAACGGCTGCCCTGCCCCGCTCAATTCGGATTCGGCCAGTTGCAGTACGATTACGGCTGCACAATTGACACATCCTCACAATTCCCGGTTTCCTCCACCACATCCGAACGCACCCAAATACCCTCGCCCAAGCGCCACCAGACGAATCCGTCGGAGCCTGTTGCCTGCCCGTCTACGGGAGCACTTATACCGCCCGCCAGGGTGCCTACAAGGTCAAATTCGGTGCCTGGTCCGCTGCGCTGGTTAGCGCTCGTCCCGGAACTGACCGTGCAGACAAGGTCCGAGGCGGTAGACTGTGTCTCGGATTGGGGAGTGCTCGTCTCCGACGCCATACAGGCGCTCGGCTGCGGCAGGGCAACTCCCGATGTCGAGGTGATGCTCACGCTGGTCTGCCTGCCGCCCGCAGCGATCATCAACAGCACTTCCTGACCGTCCTGCGTGACGTCCAGCATTGCCATCATGTCCGTGGGGGGTATCTGCGACGAGACTCGGCCACCCAGCGCCGCGATCTGTTCTTCATAGAACGTCGCGGCGTCCGTTACGCTGGTGCTGGTCGTAAAGGAGACTGATCCGAACACGTTTTGTACGTTCGTTGCATCGGGAAGCAGCGGGATGCGGCCCACGCACTGGCCAGGCGCGCTCCCCGCGGTGGCGCAGACCGTGGCGGGCGTCACCGGACTTCCCGTTGTCGACGTGAGACTCACCCTTGTAGTCGCGCCTTCCTGGAGAAACGACACGGAGATGGTGTGGTATCCCATTGTCACGTCGAACATAGTCATGCCAGTGAG
>JADZBY010000063.1 GCA_020851855.1 Anaerolineae bacterium | reverse complement strand
CGCGCCCCTACATATTGTGGCGTTGTAGGGGCGGCTCGTGAGCCGCCCGGTTTCCTGATGCACTCCTCAGCCCGCCAGGGCTTCGTGTTCTCAGCCCCGTTTATGGACTTTCAGTGTTTAGAATGGACCATTACGGCGGGCGCGTCGCGACGCGCCCCTACATATTGTGGCGTTGTAGGGGCGGCTCGTGAGCCGCCCGGTTTCCGCGCCAATTCCCTCAGACTCCTTCAGCACGGGCCATTTCTGCTTACTCCGTCGTCGCCGCCGCCGGCCTGATGGTGAAGATCAGGCCCGCGCCGCGCCCGTACACTTCGGGGAAATACTGCTCTTGCCCGGTGGTGGGCAGCACGCGGTACTCGCCGGCCATGCCCGCCCGCAGGATGTACGTGTAGCGGTACGTGCCGCTGGGCAGGTAACGCGCATAGAGCACCGTGCGGTCGTCGCGCAGCTCGGTCTGGCTGAACCACCACCAGCCCCAGCCGTTTTCGAACGGGTTGTCCAGCCTGAGCGTGGGCGGCTCGCCGACCGTCTGGCTGGTGTTGAAGAACGGATTGACCGCTTCCGTGCCCGCCGGGATCGGATCGGTGATCACGACGTAGTTCAGGTCGCGCGGCGCGACGATGGTCAGCGTGACGCGGATCGTATCGCCCACCGTCGCTTCGGTGATGGGCGTCTGGTCCGGGTCATCGACCAGCGCGTACTCCCGCGTGACGCTCAGGCCACGATCCAGCGGCTCGACCATCTCGACGGGCAGATACACGTTCAGGTGCGCCGTGTAGTACAGGTTGCCCGGCCCCTGCGTCCGGCTGATGTCCACCCGGTTCACCTCGCCGGGCTGGAGAGCGGCCACGTCCACGCTCGTCGTGAACGTCTCGCCCACAGTGGCGGGCGTCGCGGGCGCGTCCTCGGCCAGCGCTTCACCGTTTACTGCCACGCCAAACGTGTAGTCCGGCTCCAACTCGCCGGTCAGCCGCATGAAGTCCGCCAGCGCCAGGACCGACCAGGCGGTTTCCTGCGTCGTCTGCCACTGGTCAGCCTGCCGCGCCGCCATCAGCGCGCGGACCACGTTCGGGATGAGCGGGCTTTCCGGGTCAAGCTGGATGAGCGCCTTGAGCACGATGGCCGTGGTGCGCGTCTGCGTGTTCCAGTTGTACCAGTCGTCGTAGCTCTCTTCCCAGTGCGTGCCTGTCGCGCTGGTGATGGCTCGGTTGTTCAGGTCGCTCAGCAACGGGTCGATGTACGAGCGCTGCGTCGGGTCGATCAGACCAAAGGTCATGGCCAGCAGCGCCCGGCTGTACACGCTCATGTTCTCGCGGTACTGGAACAGCAGCACGGCGCGCTGGAAGTTGCCTGCACCGGCCCGCGCCAGCCCGTAGAGCATGACCGCTTCCCGGTTCAGCCGCCACGTAGACTCCTGGCCGCCCAGCCGCGACGAGTAGATCTGCTCGTTCAGGAAGCGCACTGCCGCGTCGATGACGTTCGCCTCGACCGGGAAGCCCTGCGCTTCGGCCTCGCTGAGCGCCACGAGCGCCCAGGACGTTACCAGCGGGTCGCTCCGGTCGCGCACGAACCAGCCCCAGCCGCCGTCCACCTTCTGCTCGGAGTAGAGCCGCTGCAAGGCCTGGCTGATCAGGTCGGGCAGTTGTTCGTCGAGCTTTGGGTCTTCGCGCGGGCCGTTCAGGTCCCTCAGCGCGCCGTACGTGGCCAGATTGGCCAGCATGCGCGTGATGGTCGTCTCGGCGGACGAGAATTTCCACAACCGCATGGCGCGCAGCGTCTCGAACAGCGACGAGGCCAGCGAGCGGTTGACGCGCACGTCCACCCGCCCCCGCGTGATGTCGAAGCGGCGCGGCAAGACCACGCCCTCGGCCACCGATCCGCCGTCCGGGCCGATCATGCCGCCCGTGCCGACCGTCTCGGGCGCTTCGTAGCGCATGACCGGCAGCGTCTTGTCCTCGCCCTGCCCGACGCTGCTCTTGGCCGCATCGGTCAGCGAGCCGTCCGCGTTGCTGGCGAAGAACGTGACGCCCACTTCTTGCACATCCTGCACCTCGACCGGCCACTCGAAGCGCGCGCGGCCCAGCGGCGGGATAGTCACCGTCTGTGTCGCGTCGCCGCTCAGCGTCGCGCCGGTCACTTCGATGCTTCCGGCGACTTGCTGTTCCGTCTCGGTGTTATTGTTCACCACCGCCGCGAGCACGACCTTGTCGCCCACGACGAAGAAACGCGGCGTCACGGGCCGGATCAGCAGCGGTTTCGTGCTGATGATCTCGTTCGTCGCCTGGCCGACCAGGATCGTGTTCGTATCGCCCGCCTCTTTGGTCACGGCGCGGGCATCCAGCCGCCACGTGGTCAGCTGGTCAGGCAGCGTGACGGATACCGTCGCTTCGCCATTCGCATCGGTCACGACGGACGGCTCCCAGAGCGGCGTGTCGATGAAGCGCTCGCGAATCTCGAAGATGCCGCTATCCGGCCCACCGCCGCCGCCGCCTTTGACCGTGTTCAGGATTTCCTGGGTCTGCTGGTCCACGCTGATGACGAGGCTGTTCCCGGTCCGCACGCCGAGTCCCTGTTGCGCGTAGAACCACTGCAACAAGGGCGGCGTATTGTCCGGCAACAAGCTGAGCACGGCTTTGTCGGTGATCCCGACGCCGATCTCGGCCTGGACCGGGTTGCCCTGGTAATCGGTCACGCGCAGGCCGTACGTCACCGTCTGGCGCGGTCCGGCCTGTTCGCGGTCCGGCGTGATCTCGACGTTCAGCTTGAGGCGCTCCACATCCACACCGAACTGCACCAGCCCGGTGCGGAACGCAGCTACCGGATTCGTCTCGTCCACACCCTTCACGATGGTCACCGACACGAAGGCGTTCGGCGCGAGATCGGGCGTGATGGGCAGCTCGAAGATCGTGCTGTTGCTGGTCATCGTGATCACGTCGTGGTGCAGGATGCGCCCACGCTCCACGGTGATCAGCGCCTTCGCTTCGCCCTGAAACGGGCTGGCGATCAGGATCGAGGCCGTGTCCCCGACTTTGTAATTGTCGCGGTCGATCTTCAGGTCGATCCGGTTGCTGTTCTGCTGCCGCCACGGCACGTACCCCGGCCCGGCGACCCACAGGAAGGCCGACGCCCTGATCTGGTTGCCACGCCCGTCGCGCCCGGTGGCGTACACCTTGTAGATGCCGCCCCGATCCGGCGTGAACTCGAAGACGGCCTTGCCATCCTCGCCGGTGCGCACTTCGCCATCCGTCACCGGCAATTCTTCAACCTCGTACTCCCACACGGTGCGCCCGCTGGACGGCTCGACGGTCTGCACGCTGCTCCAGCGCCGCTCCACGACGCGCAGGCTCAGATCGACGCCCGGCTGCGGCGCGCTGTCCCAGCCGACCGTGATCAGGTTGATCTGCTGCGCCTCGTTCGCCTTACCGACGTAGTCTTCCGGTCCGACGCCGATGTAGAACTCGCCCTGGTGCACGACGACCGCCGCGCGCCCGGAGATGGCCTGGTTGCTCTCGTCGGTGACGGTCGCCTCGATGGTGAAGCTCTGGCTCTGGCTGGCGTCGGCCAGATCGGCGGGCACTTCGACGGTGAACATGCCGCGCGCGTCGGTCATGCCCTCGCCTTCGGACACCTGCCGCCCGAAGCGGGTGGCGCGCATCCCTTCATCTTCGTTGTAGTCGTAGAAGCTGTAGCGCCCGTCGCCTTCATAGGCGAAGTAGTAGTTCTCGGCGAAGGCGTTCCACTCCACGCGGGCATTGCTCACCGCGCCGCCGAAGAAATACGTGCTGTCCACGTCCACGCGGATCGTGTCGCCCTGCAAGACTTCCGGCTCTTGCGCGGTGACTTCGACCTGGAACTCCGGCACGCGGTATTGCGCCACCAGGAAGCCGTGGTCGAAGGTTGGCCCTTCGTAAGCGTTCAGGTCGCCGCCCGTGTAGCCGGGCCGCACGATGATGCGGTAGAAGCCGAGCGGCGCGTTTTCATCGAGCGTGAACGAGCCGGAGAACGTGCCGTACGGCGTCACCGGCGCATCTTCGGTCAGCACGGTCTGTCCGGCGTTGTCCACCACCTCAATCGGCACGGTCTGGTAGCTGGGCAGCGTGTAGACCATGTCGTCTTTGTTGCGCAGCACGCCACGGAAGTGCACCGGCTGGCCGGGGCGATACAGCGGGCGGTCGCTGTACAGGTACGCCGTCATCTGCTCGCGGTAATAATCCATCGGCTGCTGGAAGTCGTAAGGCGCGATGCCATCGTCCCAGCCGGAGAAGCCGATGCCGGTTTGCCCACCGTCGACCACCGCGAACACGTATTTCCACAGGTCCTGCATGGGCGACATGTCAATCGTGGCCAGCCCGTCGGCGTCGGTTGTCGCCGCGCCGAGCGGCTGAAGGTCCAGCCGCACGTCTGGCCAGTCGCCCACTTCGACGCCCTGGTAGAACGTCACTTCCGCGCCGCTCACCGGCTGGCCGCTCTGCAGGTCGGTGACCCAGGCCATCGCCGTGCGCTCCGCGACCTTGAGGGTAACGTTGCCCGTGGCCACGAACAGGATGTGCTCGATCTCACGCCCGTACGTGATCTCCGGCGAGTTCATCCGCAGCACATACGCTCCCGGCTCCAGGGCGGGCGCGTCGGCGCTGATGCGCGTATAGTCCGGCTCTGGCTCCGGCGTGGCGGGGATAACCTTCGCCGACGCGCCTTCCGGGCCGATGAAGTACGACGTTGGCGTGCCTTCCGCCACCCAGCCGTTCAGATCGTGGCTGGCGGCGCGCACGTAGTACCAGACAAAACCATCCACCCAGCGCGCGCCGAGGTCCTCATCGAGCAGCAGCCGCGTATTGGCCGGCAACGTGCCGAGAATATCGCCCTGCAGGCCCGGCGACTGCCGCACACGCAGCGGCGACGGGTCATCGGGCAGCACGACCGCCCAGTCGCCGCGATCCAGCCGGGCGGGCGGCGCGCCCTCGCAGCGGAGGCGCGCCGGCTCCTGGCTGGGGCCGAGCGCGATGCTCAACAGGTCGTAACGCAGCACGTTGAACGGGTTTTCAACATCCACCGTCCAGCGCCGCAGCAGCTCCATGCGATCGTCGGTTACGTCCTGGTACGGCATGGCCGCCAAACGCAGAAATTCCTGCTGCGACAGGCGGTACAGCTTCAGGTTGACGCGGTCGATGTTGCGGTGCGTGGTGAATACGCGCGTGGTCGGGTTGTAGCCGCTGTACATGCCGACTCTGCCGCCCGTGCGCAGCGACGCCGAGGGCGGGTAGGCCGCCGTCGTCCAGCGGAAGACGAGCTTGCCGTCGTCCGTCACGTCATAGATGCGTCTGGTCTGGTTGAGGACGAACGGCGTGCCGTACTTGTCCACCAGTCCGTTGATGTCCAGCGTCAGGGTGTAGCTTGTGCTCGGCTCATGGCTGAAGCCGTAGTAGTAGTACCAGCCGTTCTCGTCCCAATAATCCTCAAAACGAATGCCCGGCTCCGGTTCCACGGTGATGCGGTCCGCGAAATCGGTCAGGTCCATCGGCGCGCTGAACGAGAAGCGGAACCCGGAGTCTTGCGCGTCGCGGGCGTTGTGGTCCGGCGACGTGCTCACGATGTCGGGCCGCCTGATCGTGGTATAGTACGCCGACGCGCTCTCCGAGAGCGGCGCACCGGTCGCGCTGGTCGCCACGCTCGCCGCGATGGTCACCCAATACTCGCTCTCGTAATCCAGGCGCGGCTCCGGCGTGAAAGTCAGGATCGTGTTGCGGTCATTCCAGCTAAACGCGCCGCTCACCTTGTCCGACGTGCTCTCCATGCTGAACGCGGCTTCGGTAGAGGCCGTGTCCATCGGCTGGCTGAAGTGCACGCGGATGGGCTGGTCCAGCAGCACGTTGTTGCCGGGTCCCATGTTCGGCTCAAACTCGATCACACGCGGCGACACGGTGCTGAAGTGCGTCACCACGTCCTCTTGCAGCACGCCGCCGGCCACATCGGTCAATCCGGCGGGCACGGTGACGGTGTACGACGCGCCGCCGCGCAGCCCATCCGGCTTGAAGGTGTAGATCGAGGTGTTCAGCCACTCGCCTTTGCCCTCGGCGGGCGGATCGATGCGGATGGGCGATGGCAGCGTGTCCATCTCCTCGACCGGCAAGAGCGGCACAACGGGCCGGTTGAAGATCACCGTGATCACCGGCGTGGCCTCGATCTCGGTCGTGCCGTCGGCGGGCAGGATTTGCGTCACTTCCAGCGCGCCGGGCGTGTTCAGCCGGAGCGTGAACACGTCACGCAGCGGCGTCCCGGCCTGGCTGCGTGCGTCGTCCGTGATGCGGAAGGTGTAGCGCGACGCCCGCTCCAACGGCGCAGACGGCGTGAAGATCAGGGTCTGGTCGTCGGCCCAGTTCAGCAGGCCGGGCGTGTTCGGCTCGGTCTGAAACGCGGCCTCGACGCTGGCCCGGTCCATGGGCTGGTCAAAGAAGATAGTGAGCGCGCCATCGAGCGGCAATTCTTGCCCGGCCAGCGGATCGGTATCGATCACTTGCGGGGCAAGATCACCCGCGCTGTAGACGCGCGGCGCAGTCGCCAGCCCTGCGGTGGCAATCAGCAGGGCCAGAAAAAACCATACGACTCGTCGCATGGATAGCCTCCTGTGCGCGAGAAAGGCAAAGGGAACACAGACAGTTTACGCTGTTCATTTCAGTATAGGCCGGATTGGGCGCGCGGCGAATCGACGCCCGGCCCACGTTTGACGCGCGTCTGCCCGTCGCACGGCGTCAGTACGCTGCGGACGCCGCCCGGATTTTCGCCACCGGATCGGCAGCAGATGTGGTAAACTTTCGCTGCAAAACACAGGCTACCGTACCCACTCATGGGATGGTCAATTCCCCGATAGGAGCTTTCCCGATGTCCTCTCTATTTCACCCCGATGTCGCCGCCATGCGCGCCAAGATTGCCCGTCTCGCAGGCATGTTGTACGAACGCCGCCTGCTCGATGCTGCCGGCGGAAACCTCAGCGCGCGCGTGGGCGATGTCATCTGCATGACCTCGCGCTATTCCGGCAGCAAATACCAGTGGAATATCCGCCCCGATCAGGTGCTCGTCGTCGATAACACGGGCAAAATCCTGGAAGGCGAAGGCGGAATCTCCCGTGAAGCGAAAGTGCATCTCAAGCTGCTGAACGAGTTCCCGGACGGCGGCTCGGTCATTCACGCGCACGCGCCGAACGTGCTGGTTTTTGCCGCGCTCAACCAGCCCATTCCCGCCGTCCTGGAGCAGACGCAGAAGTTCGGCCCGATCCAGTGCGTGCCGTTCGCCCCGGCCCATTCGCAGGACCTGGCCGAGAACGTCGCGGCGGCCATTCGTGGCCAGGAAGAACGCATCAAGAAGCAGGCCGCGGCGGTGATCATGCCCTGGCATGGCCTGTTCCTGATCGGCAAGGACCTGGACGCCGCCTACGACGCCGTCGAGCGCATCGACGGGCAGGCGCGCATCGTGATCATGGCCAATCTGATGAAACTGGCCGGCATGAACACGCTCAGCGACGAGCAGGCCATGTATCAGGCTGCGCTGGCCGCTTACGAGGGCGTGAAGCACTAGAAGCCCTCACCCCAGCCCCTCTCCCTCATGGCGAGGGGCGGGAAAGCCAGGGGCCGGGGGGGTGAGGGTATCTTTCTCTCCACCACGAAACGAGGTCAGCCGTGACTCATCTGCTGGGGATCGACCTGGGCACGTCCAGCGTCAAGGTCGTGGTCATCGACGAAACCGGGCGGCTGCTCGGCGTGGGCAATCGCGAGTACCCCATCCACACGCCCCGCCCCAACTGGGCCGAGCAAGACCCCGAAGACTGGCGGCGGGCCAGCATCGATGCGGCGCGTCAGGCGCTCACGCGGGCCGGTCTGAGCGGCGAGTCTATCGTGTCCATCGGCTTTTCCGGCCAGATGCACGGCTTCGCGCTCGTGGACGAGGCCGGCGCGCCCGTCGGACCGGCCATCATCTGGCCCGACCAGCGCTCCGTGACCGAGGTGCAGGAAATCACCGACCTGCTGGGCGTCGGAACGCTGGCCGACGTGGCCGGGACCGCGCCCGCCACCGGCTTCCTTGCCCCGACCATGCGCTGGCTGCGTAAGCACGACGCGGCCCGCCTGGACGCTTCCCACGCCGCGCTGATGCCCAAAGACTACGTGCGGCTGCATCTGACGGGTGAGATGGCCACGGATGCCAGCGACGCCTCGGCCACCGCCGCCTTTGACCAGCGCCGCCGCGCCTGGTCACAGGACATCATCGCCAGACTGGACCTGCCTGCTCGCCTTCTGCCGCGCGTGATCGGCTCGGCGGATGCGGCGGGCACGCTCATGCCCAAAGCGGCGGACGCGCTCGGTCTGCGCGCCGGTATTCCGGTGGCGACGGGCGCAGCAGACCAGGCCGCCCAGGCGGTGGCCAATGGGCTGCTCGATCCGGGCTTTGGCGCGATCACCATCGGCACGGGCGGGCAGCTCTTCATGCCGCTCACCACACCGCGCGCCGATCCGCAGCTCCGGCTGCACACCTTCTGCCACGGCCACCCGGCGCGCTGGTATGCGCTGGGCGCGATGCTTTCGGCGGGCCTGTCGCTGCGCTGGCTGCGCAACACCATCGGCATGGCAAACGACCCGGATGCGTACCCGAAGCTGGCGGCGCTGGCAGCCAATGTCCCACCCGGCGCGGACGGGTTGTTGTTCCTGCCGTATCTGGTCGGTGAGCGCTCACCGATCATGGACCCGCGCGCACGCGGCACGTTCGTCGGCCTGGCGCTGCGGCACGAACTCGGCCACCTGGTGCGGGCCATCATGGAAGGCGTCGCCTTCGCCATGCGGCAAATCCTCGACATCATGCTCGATCTGGGCGGCCCGGTTGAGGGGATGCTGGCGGCGGGCAACGGCCTGGGCAGCGACGTGTGGCGGCAGCTTACGGCGGACATCCTGAACCGGCCCCTGCGCCTCTCACAGCAGGGTGAGCGGTCGGGCGCAGGCGCGGCCTTCCTGGGCGGCATCGCGGCGGGCGTGTACCCGGACTTCGAAGCCGTGCGCGATCTGGCCAAGCGCGCCGCCTCGCCAATCCTCACCGAACCGGACCCGGCGCGGGCGCGCTTTTACGACGAGCGCTACGGGCGCTTCCTGGAAGTCTACCCGGCGCTCAGGCCGGTGATGCACGAACTGCACGGGGAGTGAAGAGGCGGGTGGTGTGAAGGCGGGCGCGTCGCGACGCGCCCCTACAAACGGCAACACACCGGTAGGGGCGGCTCGCAAGCCGCCCGCTTTCGTTGACGCGACGAGGCGTCGGCCACCAGCCAGACAAAGCAAATCCCGACGCGCCTCTACAAACGGCAACACGCCGGTAGGGGCGGCTCGCAAGCCGCCCGCTTTCGTTGGCGCGACGAGGCGTCGGCCACCAGCCAGACAAAGCAAATCGCGACGCGCCCCTACAAACGGCAACACGCCGGTAGGGGCGGCTCGCGAGCCGCCCGCCTTCGTTGACGCGACCAGGACGCTTCTCGCGCCTTATGCCGTTTCGAGGTAGCGCTGCAATTCCCAATTGCTCACGTGCAGCCGGTACTGCTCCCATTCGGCGCGCTTGGCCCGGTCATACACGCCGTAGATGTGCTCGCCCAGCGCCCCGCGCACCACGTCATCCTTCGCCAGCTCGTCGAGCGCCTCTTCAAGCGTCGAAGGCAGCACGCCCACGCCGCGCGATTCACGTTCCGCCGCCGTCCACTCGAACACGTCTTCGCTGACCGGATCGGGCGGCGTCAGCTTGCGGGCGATGCCGTCCAGGCCGGCTTCGAGCATGGCCGCAAAGGCCAGATATGGGTTGGCGCTCGGATCGGGGAAGCGCAGCTCGATGCGCGTGCTCTGCTCGCGGCCCGGCGAATAGCGCGGCACGCGGATCAGCGCGCTGCGGTTGTGCTGCGCCCAGCAGATGTACACCGGCGCTTCGTAACCGGGCGTCAGGCGCTTGTAGCTGTTCACGGTGGGCGCAACGACGGCGCTCAGGCCGCGCGCGTGCAGCAGCAGGCCGGCCATGAACTGCTTGGCCGTGGTGGAAAGCTTGAACGGGTCGCTCGCATCGAAAAAGGCATTGCCCGCTTCGCCGAACAAGCTCTGGTGGCAGTGCATGCCGCTGCCGTTCTGCCCGAAGATCGGCTTGGGCATGAACGTGGCGAACAGGCCATGCTTCACCGCGACGCCCTTGACCGCGTACTTGAACGTGATCGAGTTATCGGCGCTGTGCAGCGCGTCGCTATACCGGAAGTCCACCTCGTGCTGGCCGATGGCGACCTCGTGATGGTTCATCTCCACCTTGATGCGCAACTGCTGGAGCGTCGTGGTGATGGCGCTGCGCACACGCTCGGCCTCGTCGTTCGGGCTGAAGTCAAAATAACCGCCCACGTCATGCGGCACGGCGGTCAGGTTCGAGCCGTTCTCGCCTTTGCGGAACAGGAAAAACTCAAGCTCCGGGCCGATGTTGTAGGCGGAGAAGCCCATCGCCTGTGATTTGGCCACCGCGCGCTTCAGCGCGGTGCGCG
>JADZBY010000062.1 GCA_020851855.1 Anaerolineae bacterium | reverse complement strand
CTCGAATACGAGGAGGTGATCGAGGCGGGCACGGTCTGCGTCGAGGGCAGCCCACGCCTGGTGCGCGCCTTCCCGACGTGGTTCAAGTGGAGTATGGCAGCCGAAACCGTGCGGGCCGCCCGCCGCGCCGCGATGGGACAGCCCGCACCAAGCCCCTCGCCATGACACGGCTCTTGAAACGTCTCCCAAGAACCTCAGCTGCCCGCGAAGGCGAAGCTTTCGCGGGAACCCGTCTGACGGAGAAGGCCTTTTCTCCCCGTCTCCATTTTGGCTAAAGGCCGAAGTTGAGGCGCTACGCTTCGTCTTTCACATCTTCTGCCAGCCGGATGTGCAGCTCTTCCAGTTGCTTCGGCTCGGCCTCGGACGGCGCACCGGCCATCAGATCGGCGGCCTGCTGCGACTTCGGGAAGGCGATCACCTCGCGGATGTTCGGCTCGCCCGCCAGCAGCATGACCAGCCGGTCGATGCCGGGCGCGATGCCGCCGTGCGGCGGCGTGCCGTACTCGAACGCTTCCAGCATGTGCCCGAAACGCTGCCGCGCATCGTCCACGTCCAGCCCAATCAGCCCGAAGATCTTCTCTTGCAGCGCCCGGTCGTGGATACGGATGCTGCCGCCCGCCACCTCGTAGCCGTTGCAGGCCAGGTCGTACTGCTGGCCGCGCACCTTGCCCGGCTCGGTGTCCAGCAGCGCGATGTCTTCGGCCATCGGCGAGGTGAACAGGTGGTGGCTGGGGTCCCAGCGCTCCTCGTCGGCGTTCCAATCGAAGAGCGGGAAGTCAATCACCCAGCAGAAGGCGATCTGCTTCGGGTCGGCCAGACCGAGCCGCGCGCCGAACTCGCGCCGCAGGGCGTCCAACACCGCGCACACCGCCGCAGGCGTATCCGATGAGATCAGGATCAGGTCGCCGGGCTTGGCGTCCAGCCGCTCGGTGAGCGCGACGAGTTGCTCGACGGTGAAGAACTTGGCGATGGGTGACTTGATCTGCCCGTCGCCGCCCGATTCGAGCGCCATCCAGGCCAGCCCACGCCCGCCCGCCGCTTTGGCCATGTCCTCAAGCTCGGTGAGCTGCTTGCGGCTGTAATCGCCGCTGCCGGGGATGCACAGCGCGCGCGTCGGTTTGCCCTCGGCGGCGTTGTCCGCGAAGACTTTGAAGCCGCCCGTCCCGACGATGTCGGTGATGTCGCGGATTTCCAGGCCATAGCGAACATCGGGCTTGTCTGTTCCATAGCGGGCCATCGCCTCTTTCAGCGTCAGGCGCGGGAAGGGCTTCGTCACAAGCTCGCGGTCGGACACCTGCTCGACGAGCGCCGTCATCAGCCCTTCGATGAGGCCCATCACATCCTCGCGCTCGACAAAGCTCATCTCCATGTCGAGCTGCGTAAACTCCGGCTGGCGGTCGCCGCGCTGATCCTCGTCGCGGAAGCAGCGCGCGATCTGGAAATACCGCTCGTAACCGGCCACCATGAGCAGTTGCTTGAGCTGCTGCGGGCTTTGCGGCAGCGCGTAGAATTTGCCCGGATGAACGCGGCTGGGCACGAGATAGTCGCGCGCGCCTTCGGGCGTCGTCTTGAACAGGATCGGCGTCTCGATCTCGACAAAGCCCCGCGCGTACAGGTAATCGCGGATGAATTTCGTCGCCTGGGCGCGCAGGATGATGTTACGCTGCATCCGCGCCCGGCGCAGGTCGAGGTAGCGGTACTTCAACCGCAGCGCCTCGTCCACTTTGCTCTCGGTGCTCACGTCGAAGGGCGGCGTGCGGGCGGCGTTCAGCACCGTGACCGCCGTGATCTCAACTTCCACCTCGCCGGTGGGCAGGTTGGGATTGACCATCTCTGGCGGGCGGGCGCGGACGATGCCGCGAATCTGCACGACGTACTCCCGGCCAAGCGCGGTCGCGGCGGCGTGGGCGTCCGGCGCGCTGGCCACATCGACCGTGGCCTGGGCGATTCCGGAGCGGTCGCGCAGGTCCACGAAGACCAGCCCCCCTTGCGCCCGGACGCGATTCACCCAGCCGGCCAGCGTCACTTCCTGCCCGACATGCTCGCGCCGCAGTGCGCCACACGAATGCGTTTTCAACATAGAGAACCTCAATTGTGGCTTGTTGCACGGTTCACGGCGGGCATCTTGCCGCCGCGTCAAAGGACATGGCGGCAAGCGTAACACGTCCGGGCGCTGGCCGGCAATGGGGAAAGATAGGCTGCACAGGGCCAGCAGAACAAAACCGGTAGGAAGCCGCCCCACGCTACGCTGGTCTACGTGGCTTAGGGCAATGATCCTGGCCGCCCTATCCCAGGTGCGACCAGACAACGACGCCGTCGTTCCATTCCGGCTCGCCGTCGAGCATGGTCACCATCTTCAGGTAGTCCTGGTGCTGCTCCGGGCTGTTCGCGTTGGCGAAATACGCTTCTTTGCTCTCGAACATGGTCACGATCATGGCGGTCTGCGGGTCGGAATCCAGCCGCCAGACGTAGGTCGCGATGTGGCCTGGCACGTTGCGTTTCGCAAAGTCTCCTTCAAGCTGGGTCAAATCCGCCCCCGGTTTCACGCGCAGTCGTGCAATGGTCCCGTACATGGTCGTGCTCCTCTCTTCTCTGGCTTGTGCTGGAATACTGGGCGCGGACGGCGACGCTCCGCCCGTACCATGCAGTATACGGGCACTGTCAAGCGCGGGGGCGTTGGCGGGTATCTCGCGCCGCTGCGAAAATCGAGGCAACGACGGTGAGACGACACGAGGAGGATGATGCGTTTATCGTGTTCTGTACTG
>JADZBY010000061.1 GCA_020851855.1 Anaerolineae bacterium | reverse complement strand
CCTTGCCAAGCTGCCCGGTGATGGTCAGGTTGCTCCGGCCACGGCTGCGCGTCGCCTCGACAAAGAGCACATCACCGCCGACGGGCGTCCAGGCCATGCCGGTGGCCACGCCGGGCACTTCGGTGCGAAGGCCCGCCTCGAACTTGAAGCGCGGCTTGCCCAGGTACTCGCGGACCAGGTCGGGCGTCACGTCGATGTGCGTCGCGTCGCCCGCCGCGATGTGCACCGCCGCCTTACGCAGCACGGAGCCGATTTCGCGCTCCAGGTTGCGCACACCCGCTTCGCGCGTGTACTCGCGGATGATCTTTCGCAGCGCCTCTTCATTGAAGCCGATCTCGTCCGGGCGCAGGCTGTTCGCCTTCAACTGGCGCGCCAGCAGATGTTCCTGGGCGATCTTGACCTTTTCGTACTCGGTGTAGCCGTCCAACTGGATGACTTCCATACGGTCCAGCAACGGGCCGGGGATGGTGTCGATCTGGTTGGCGGTGGTGATGAAGATCACGTCGCTCAGGTCGAAATCCACGTCCATGTAATGGTCGCGGAAGGCGTTGTTCTGCTGCGGGTCGAGCACTTCGAGCAGCGCGCTGGCCGGGTCGCCGCGCCAGTCCTGCCCGATCTTGTCGATCTCGTCCAGCACGAAGACCGGGTTGCGCGTCTTGGCCCGCTTGATGGCCTGGATGATGCGGCCCGGCATAGCGCCGATGTACGTGCGGCGGTGGCCGCGAATCTCGGCCTCGTCGCGCATACCGCCCAGGCTCATGCGGGTGAACTCGCGGCCCAGGGCGCGGGCGATGGACTTGGCCAGGCTGGTTTTGCCCACGCCGGGCGGCCCCACAAAGAGCAGGATTGCGCCGCGCGCCTCGTTCTCGACCTCAGTAGGGCGCTCGGCGGCGGGATCGGCGTTCTCGCCAGCGCCGCCGTTTTCGCCCGGCTCGCTCGGCGCGGCGGGCGCAGCCGGTATCGCGCGCTCGGCGGCCAGTTTGCGCACGGCGAGAAACTCCAGGATGCGATCCTTGACCGTCTTCAGATCGTAGTGGTCCTCGTCCAGCACGCGCCGCGCGTTGTCGATGTCGAGGTTGTCCTCGCTGAACGTGTTCCACGGCAGCTCGACCATCCAGTCCAGGTAGGTTTTGATCACGCCATATTCCGCCGACTGCGCCGAGAGCCGTTCCAGGCGCTTCAATTCGCGGTTGGCCTGCTCGAACGCCTCTGTGGGCAGCCCGGCCTTCTCGATCTTCTCGCGATAGGCTTCGGCCTCGGCGGCTTCGTCGTCCACCTCGCCCAGTTCCTTGCGGATGGCGTCCATCTGGCGGCGCAGGATAAATTCGCGCTGCTCCTTGCCGACCTTCTGCTGCGTCTCCTGCGAGATGCGCTGCCCGATGGCCAATACCTCGCGCTCCTGGGTCAGCACGTCGATCAAGAGGCGCATCTTGGCGTTCACGTCGTCCAGTTCCAGCAATTGCTGGCGCTGCTCAAGCTCCATGCGCGCGTTCGCGCCGATCATGTACACCAGCAGGCGGTTCTCTTCGACTTGCTCCAGGAAATCGCCCACTTCGTCGGGCAGGTTGGGCATCAGCTCCACGACCTCGCGCGACACCTGCAACAGCGTGCGGCGCAAGGCGATGGCTTCGGGCGTCTCGTCGTCCTCGATGTCGCGCGCCACCGTGACGCGGGCGCGCAGGTACGGGTCGCCGGACGTCCATTCCTGGACCTTGACGCGCTCCAGCACATTCACGACGAGCTGAAGCGTGTTGTTCTCGCCCCGCACGATCCGCTGGATGAGGGCCACGCTGCCCACATCGTGCACCTGCTCCGAGGTCGGCTCGTCAATGTCGGGGTCGTGCGATGTGACCAGCGCCAGCAGGCGGTTGCTCTGCATCGCTTCCTGCACCAGCCGAACGGAACGCGGCACGCCGACGGCGATGGGCAGCGTGGTGAATGGCAAGGCGACCATGTTCCGCAGGGGGAGCACGGGCAGTTCTTCAGGGATAGTGACTACTTGCGAATCGTTGGGGTCGTTGATCCCAAACATGCGTTGTTGCTCCTACCTGACTTGATTTTCTCAAGTCACCACAATAAGACGGGATGACCATGCTTAGGGTTTCCACAGGTTATACACGAGAACGCATCAGATACGGATAAGAAAAGCATCGGCGTTGTGTAGGAAAAGGGGCGGCGCGCCTATCGGTTCATGCAATGTTCTCTTAATTTCTAACTGAAATCAATCCATTTTCAAACTTGGGGATTATAATGTAGACTACGCTGTAACCGGGGGGAACACACACGGATGAGTACACTACCACCCATGGGAACATCCGGCGCGCCGATCTTCATCTCTTATCCTCGTTACGATGGCACGGAGTTCGTCACGCGGCTGCGTGAGCGCCTCTTGAAAGACGACCCCAACTTCCGTTTCTGGCAGGACCGCACCAACATTGCCGGCGGCGATGAGTGGTGGCTGGAAATCGAGCACGCCATCAACAATACGAAGTGCATGGTGCTGATCGTCACCCCGGCGGCGCTCAAGTCGGCCATGATGGCCAAAGAACTGCGCTGCGCCCTGCGCGAAGGCGTGCACGTCGTGCCGATCATCGGCTCGGCGGCGATCAAGATTGAGGCGCTGCCCGCGTGGCTGAAGAAATTCCACGTGCTCGATCCGATGAACGACGCGGAGCAGTGGGGCACGCTGGTGCGCACGCTGAAAAACCCGCCCAGCGTGCCGCGTGCGCCGTTCATGGCCGAAGAGATGCCCAGGGACTTCGTCGCCCGGCCCGACGTGATGGCGCGCGTCTTCACCCTGCTGTTCAACCCGGAGACGCTGGAGCCAAAGCCGGGCATCGTCGCGCTGCGCGGGCGCGGCGGCGTCGGCAAGACCACGCTGGCGCGCGCCATCTGCCACAACCCGGACATCCGTAACGTGTTCCGGCATGGCATCCTGTGGGTGCACATCGGGGAAAAGCCCGGCAGCCTCGTGCACAAGGTCGAAGACCTGATCCGCTCCCTGAGCGACGAGCGCCCCGGCTTCAATACCCTCGAAGCGGCCACCGCGCACCTTGCCAAGCTGCTTGGCGAGCGCGAAATCCTGATCGTCATCGATGACGTGTGGAATCAGTCGCACCTCAAGCCGTTTTTGCAGGGCGGCATCAACTGCACGCGGCTGGTCACCACGCGCGTGTACAACAACCAGGTCCCCAACATCCAGTGGGTCCCGGTTGACGCCATGACCGGCGATGAGGCGCGCACGCTGCTCAGCTCCGGGTTGGCCGGGGCCGATCCACGCGACATGGAAACGCTCGCCAACCGGCTGTACAAGCTGCCGTTCCTGCTCAAGCTGGCCAACCGGATGCTGCACGAGCGCGTCGAGGAACACGGCCAGACGCTCACGCAGGCCGTTCGGTTCGTCAACGACATGCTCACACAGCTTGGCGTCGTGGCGCTCGACGATCCACACGCCGACACGCCGGAAAACCGCAACCTGGCCGTGCGCGCGACGATCCAGGTCAGCCTGAACCAGCTCAAGCCGGACGAGCAGCAGCGCTTCAACGAGCTGGTGGTCTTCCCGGAGAACATCGACATCCCGTTCTCGGCGCTCGTCCGGCTCTGGAAATCGACCGGCAACATGAACGACCGGCGCGTCGAGTCGTTTTGCCAGCGCCTGAGCAACCTGTCGCTGCTGTTGCGCTTTGACCCGACCACGCGCTGCATCCGGCTGCACGACGAGGTGCGCGCCTTCCTTCAGGCCACCTCGAACGTGAGTAAGGTGGACCTGCACGATCAGCTTTTGCTGGCGTACCCCGTGGTGCGCTGGGCCGATCTGCCGCCGCAGGACCCGTACATCTGGGACTGGCTGGCCTATCACCTGATCGGGGGCAACCGCAGCGCCGAATTGATCAATACGGTCAAAGACCTGCGCTATCTGGTGGCGAAAATCCGCGCCCGGAGCGCCTACGCCGCCGAGTCGGACCTGATCGCGGCGGAAAAGGCCGCGCCGTACGACGTTACGCTGCGCCTGCTCCGCCGCCATGTGGCCAACGCCGGGCATTTGTTCAAACCGGGCGACCCGCTGCCCGATGTGGGCGGGACTCTGCACAGCCGCTTGCAGCATCTCGACGTCGTGGCGCTGTCCTGTACGCAACTGGCGGCCAGCCTGCCGCGCCCGTTCCTCACCGCGACGCTGCCGCTGCCCGATCTGCCGCGCGAGGCGCAGGCGCGCGCCATGAACCACGGCGACGCGGTCAAAGCCTGCGCCATCAGCCACGACGGCGATTTCATCGTCTCGGCGGGCGCGGATAAGCTGCTCAAAATCTGGGACGCGCGCACCGGCGAAGAGCGGCGCACGCTCAAGGGGCACTTTGCGGAGATCAACGGCTGCGCCATCAGCCGCGACGGCGCGTTGATCGTCTCCGCATCCGCCGACCGCAGCCTGCGAATCTGGTCGGTGGCCAACGGCAACGAGCAAGCCAACCTGACCGGGCACACGCTCGGCGTGAACGGCTGCGCCTTCAGCCCGGACGGGACGCTGATCGCGTCGGCGTCCGACGACAAGACCGTCCGCCTGTGGGACGTGCAGACCGGCAAGGAAAAGCGCGCCCTACGTGGCCACGCGAGCTACGTGCGGGCGTGCGTTTTCAGCCCGGATGGGACGATGCTCGTCTCCGCCGCCGCCGACAGCACCCTGATCGTGTGGGATGTGAAGGATGGCAAGCTGCTGCGCACGCTGGCCGGGCACGGCGACGGCGTGAATAGCTGCGCCTTCAGCCCGGACGGCGCGTTCATCGTGTCCGCGGCGCAAGACCATACGCTCAAGGTCTGGGACGCGCGCACCGGCAACGAGCGGCTGACGTTGAAAGGGCACACGGCGGGCGTGTTCGGCTGTGCGGTCGATATGCAGGCCAGCGTGATCTACTCTGGCTCGGACGACCGCACGGTGAAGGGCTGGGACGCCCGCACCGGCGCGCTGCGTTTTTCGTACC
Source organism: Anaerolineae bacterium (assembly GCA_020851855.1). GTDB lineage: Bacteria > Chloroflexota > Anaerolineae > Aggregatilineales > UBA2796 > JADZBY01. The sequence continues at coordinate 5,315 of JADZBY010000061.1, read as the reverse complement.
CGACCCACGCGCGCACCGTCACGGCGGTGGCGGCCTGCGCCGGGCGCGATGTGTTCGTCTCCGCCTCGGACGATTTCTCCGTGCGCATCTGGGACGCGCGCCCGGCGCAGGAATGCCGCGACGCCAGCCTGATCCCGGACCAGCACACCAACGTCGTCATGGATTGCGCCATCAGCGGCGACGGCGCGCTGTTCGTCTCGGCGTCCGCCGACAAGACGCTCAAACTCTGGGATGCCAAGCGCCACCGCGTCCTGTGGACCATGACCGGGCACGCCTTCGGGCTGCGCGGCTGCGCCATCAGCCCGGACGGCAGCTTTGCCGTGTCCGCCTCGGACGACAAAACGCTGCGCGTGTGGGACCTCGTGCGGCGCGTAGAGCGGTTCGCGCTGCGTGGCCACAACCAGTGGGTGCGCGCCTGCGCGGTGGGGCCGCAGAATGACCTGATCGTGTCCGCGTCGAACGACAATACGCTCATGCTCTGGGATGCGCGCACCGGCGACGTGAAAAACACCCTGCGCGGCCATGCGGACTGGGTGCTGGATTGCGCCATCGCGCCGAACGGCAAGTTTATCGTATCCGCCTCGCGAGACCGCACGCTGCGCGTGTGGGATACGGCCAGCGGCAACCTGCTGCACGCCCTGAACGGGCACACCAACTCGGTGACGGCGTGCGCCATCGGCCCGCACAGCGACGTGATCGTGTCCGCCTCGGAAGATCAAACCTTGCGCGTGTGGAATGCGAAGACCGGGCACATGCAGCGCGTCCTGGAAGGCCACGCCGGCCATGTGCTCGGCTGCGCCATCAGCCCGTCGGGCGACTATGTGCTGTCGTGCTCGCGTGATCAGACGGTGAAGCTGTGGGCGCTCAAGTCGGGCAAGTGCCTGGCGACGCTGCACCTGGATGCGGCGGTGAATGTGCTGGCCATCCACCCGGATAACCGGAGCATCGTGGCTGGCGGCAGCCGGGGCATGTACTTCCTGCAGATCATGCTGCCCGATACGCCCGCCGCGCCTGCGCCGGCAGCCATGAGCGCGACGCAGGAAACGAAGCAGGTCGATCCGCCCGCCGTCGCGCCCGCCAAGACGAGCACGCAGCCGACGCCCGCCGTCGCGACGCCGCCCCGCACGACGCAGACCACGCCGGCGGCGGTTACCAAGCCCTTGACGGATAGGCGAGCCAAAGGGTAAACGGGCCGGGCGAAACCCTGGGCGCGCGCCTGGACCTGAAGGTCCAGGCTAAAGCTACGAAGCCCTGCGGGCTGAAGGCACTGCCAGCCCGTCAGGGCTTTGTAGGCTTAGCCCGGCGCTTCAGCGCCGGGTCGGGCGAATCGTGGCGGGAAGCTGTGGGCGCGCCAGACGATCCCACTCCACGCGAAGAATCTACGTTGGAGAGGGCAAAAAAAAGGCCCCTCTTCCCATGTGGGTTGAAGGGCCTCACGTCTACCCCTACCGCGCCGCTTCGTTCAGGCGTGGCTCGGTGGCGGGACCTTCCACATCCAGCGCCGGGCTGCTGGCGTCTGCCGCCGCGCCTTCCTTGAACGGATCATAGGCCGCCTCAAGCTCGTGCCGGAACTGGTTCGTGTACAGCCGGTAGTAGTGGCCCCGGTTGCGCATCAGCTCCGCGTGCGTGCCCATCTCCGAGATGCCGCCGTTCTCGATGACCAGGATGCGGTCGGCGCGGCGGATGGTCGAGAGGCGGTGGGCGATGATGAAGCTGGTCCGGCCTTCCATCAGGCGCTCCATGCCGCGCTGGATCAGGGCTTCCGTCAACGTGTCGACCGAGCTGGTCGCCTCGTCCATGATGAACACTTCCGGCTGGGCAAGGATGGCGCGCGCCAGGCTGATACACTGCTTCTGCCCGACGGACAGCAGGTTGCCGCCCTCGCCGACTTCCTCGTCGTAACCCTTCTCGAAGCGCAGGATGAACTCGTGCGCCCCGGCCATCTTCGCCGCCTCTTCGACCTCGGCGTCGCTGGCGTCCAGCCGCCCGTAGCGGATATTCTCGCGGATCGTGCCGGAGAACAGGTGCGGCGTCTGGAGCACCACGCCGACGCGCGACTGGATGGCGTGCTGCGTGATCTCTGTGTAGTCGCGCCCGCCGATGCGGATCAGACCCGCTTTTGGCTCGTAGAAGCGGCAGATCAGGTTGATGATCGTGGTTTTCCCGCCGCCCGTCGGGCCGACCAGCGCGATGGATTCACCCTGTCGCACCGTCAGGTTGAAGTTGCGCAGGACCGGCTTGTCTTCTTCATAGTAGAAGGTGACGTTGTCGAACTCGATGTCGCCGCGCAGCGTGCCGGGATCGACCGCTTCGGGCTTGTCCGTCACGTCCGGCACGGCGTCGACCAGCGAAAACGTCCGCTCTGCCGAGGCGATGGCGTGCTGCATATCGGCATACACGCGCGCCAGGTCTTGCACCGGCCACATCATGAAGGTGATGTACGAGACAAAGGCCTGGATGCCGCCGATGGTCAGCCAGCCGTTTTGCGCCTGGTAGCCGCCAAAGCCCACGATGATGCCCAGCGCGATGGCGCTCACGATCTGCACGGCAGGCAGGAACAGCGCCGAGAGCCACGCCGCGCGGAACGCCGCGTGATACATGCCGCCGGTCAATTCGCTGAACTCGTCCAGGTTCTGCGCCTCGCGGCCCAGCGCCTTCACCACGCGCACGCCGGTGATGTTCTCGTTGTACGCGCCGGTGATCTTCGAGTTTTGCTTGCGCACCATCCGGTATTGGACCAGGATGCGCCGCTGAAACCAGATGGCCACGACGATCAGGATCGGGATGATGAGGGCGACGATCAGGGTCAACTGCCAGTTGATGCTGAGCATGAAGATGAGCGAGATGGTGATGTTCATCACCGCCCAGGTCACGTCCAACATGCCCCACGTCACCAGGTCCGCGATGCGCTCCGAGTCGGAGTTGACGCGGGACATGATCCAGCCCACCGGCGTCTTCGAGAAGTACGGCAGGGAGAGCGTCTGCAGGTGGTTGAACAGGCGCTGGCGCAGTTCATAGGCGACGCGCTGGCCGAGCACGCCCGCCAGATAGATGAAGAAGAATACGCCGACCGCCAGCGCCACGTACAGCACGACGTAGCGCCCCACCAGCGCGATCACGGCGTCGCGGTTGCCCGGCACGATGCCCTCATCGATGATCTGTTTGCCCAGGAAGTTGAAATACGCTTCCAGGACCGACACGAGGCCGATGAAAAAGACGAAGCCAAGCACCCATTTCCAGTGCGGGCGGACAAGGCCGAGAATCCGAAGGAAGACCTTGCCGTTGAACTTCGTCGTAAACTCTTCTTCCTCGAAGTGGTCGATGTCAGACACGGGCGATTTCCTTTTCCAACTCGATCTCCACGCGCGTCTGCACGTCGTAGATCTGGCGATAGATGCCCGGCTGGGCGAGCAACTCGGCGTGCGCGCCGCGCTGCACGATGCGGCCCTTGTCCAGCACCAGGATCAGGTCCGCGTTCATCACGCTCTGGATGCGGTGGGCGATGATGAAGCTGGTGCGGCCCTTCATGAGCGCCTGCAACGCCTCGCGGATGGATGCTTCCGTCTCGGTGTCCACCGACGACGTGGCGTCGTCCAGGATCAGGATGCGCGGGTCCTTGAGCAACGTGCGCGCGATGGCCACACGCTGCTTCTGCCCGCCGGACAGCGTGACGCCCTTCTCCCCGACCAGCGTATCGTAGCCCTTCGGGAAGCTCTGGATCACGTCGTGGATGGCGGCGGCGCGTGCAGCGGCCTCGATCTCGTCCTGCGTCACCTCACGGTGCACGCCATAGGTAATGTTCTCCCGGATGCTGCGCGAGAACAGGAACGGCTCCTGCTCCACGATGCCGATCTGCCGCCGCAGCGTCTCGCGCGAGTAGTCTTTCAGGTCGACGCCGTCCAGCGTGAGCCTGCCGCTCGTGTAGTCGTAGAAGCGCGGCAGCAGGTTGACCAGCGTCGTCTTGCCGGAGCCGGTCGAGCCGAGCAGCGCGATGGCCTGGCCCGGTTCCGCCCGGAAGCTGATGTTGTGTAGCACCTGCGCCTCGGCGTCGTACTCGAAGCTGACGTCGTCGAAGACGATCTCGCCGCGCACGCTGCCCTTCGGCTCGAATGTGCCATCGGTGAGCGGCTCGCGCTCCTGCTTGATCATCTCCATGACGCGGTTGTAGGACACGCCGCCCTCGGACATGTGCACGATGATGCGGCCCAGGTTGCGCAGCGGATTGATCACCTGCCATACCAGCCCGACGTAGGCGATGTACGTACCGAGCGAGATGTGGCCGTCGATGACCATCGTCGCGCCCATGAAGTAGCCGAACGCCGCCTGGCTGCCGCAGATGATGTCCGTGATCGGCCAGTACATGGCGTGCATCTTCATAAAGGCCGCGCCACGCCGGAAACGCTCCACGTTGGCCGCCTCGTACTTCTCGATCTCGTACTTCTGGCGGGCGAAGGCTTTCACCACGCGCACACCGGACAGGTTCTCCTGGAGCAGCGTGGACGTAACGCCGTCCTGTTCCTGGAAGCCCTTGTACGCCTTCGAGAGGCGGCGGAAGAAGAACAACGACATGATGGCGATCAGCGGGATGACGATCACCGACAGCAGCGCCAGCCTCGCGTTGAGGATCAACAGCGCCGTCATGTTCACGCCGAACAGCAAGAAGATGCGGCCAAGCCCGATGGCCTGGTCGGCGAAGAAGCGCCGGATGGTGTCCACGTCGGACGTAGAGCGCTGGATCAGGTCGCCGGTCTGCGCCTTGTCGTGATAGGTGAAGGTCAGGCGCTGGACGTGGTCGAACAGGTAGTTGCGCAGCCGGAAGATGATGCCTTCCGCCGTGCGCGCCGCCAGCCTGCCGGACAGGAAGCTGAACAGGCCTTCGCCCGCCGCCAGCCCGATGAAGGCGACGGCGATGAGCGCGATGGTGGCCGGTTGCGTGTCCTTCTGGCCGAGCACGTTGTCGACGAAGTGGGCCAGCAGCGCGAAAACGCCAACCTTGACCAGCGCCGCCATGCCCAGGCTCAGCGTCGCCGCGAGGTAGGTGAGGCGGAAGCCGCTCATCATGCGCCACAGCCCGACAAACTGGTTGCGGGACAGGGCGCGCTTCAGGTCATAGTGGGGGACGGGCGGTCGGGCCGCCGGGAGCGTCGTCACAGGGCGATTCTCCTGATAGATTTCGCGCTTATGTGGGCGGGGGACGATAAGACGCCCCGCAACTTTTCGTCGGGGCGTACAACCGCATTGTACACCAATCCGACAGGGAGTCAAGGCATTTTCAATATAAAAACGGCTTACAGTGGTTATCTAAAGGTCAGGAT
>JADZBY010000060.1 GCA_020851855.1 Anaerolineae bacterium | reverse complement strand
TTGCGGAGCTGGGCGCGCGGCGTGTGGCCGGCATCGACCTGAGCGCGGGCAGCCTGTCGCGCGCCCGGCATAAAGCGCCCGGCCTGCACCTCGCCGCCGCCAGCCTGGACGCGCTGCCCTTCCCGGCGGCGCACTTTCACGTGATCTGGACCTGGGGCGTGTTGCACTACGCGCCCGATGCCCGCGCCGCCCTGCGTGAGCTGGTCCGCGCCCTGCGACCGGGCGGCGTCCTGGTCATCCATACCCTGCGCGCCGGGTTCTGGGCGTCGTTCGAGCGCGCCGCCGCCCGCCTCTTGAGCCGTACGCCGCGCCCGGTGCAGGCTGTCCTGCTCGGCGGGGGCGTGCGTGTTCTGTCTCTGGCGGTGCGGCTGGCCGGCAAGCGCACACAGTCGGCATCCACCACAAAAACGCTGCGCCAGAAGGTCCACGAGCGCTTTTTTGTGCCCGGCCCGGTAGCCGCGTTTCGGGTCGAAGACCTGGCGGCGATGCTAGGTCCCGACTGTGACGTTTCCGAGGCCCATCCGCCCGTCTCCGACCTGTTCGGGCGCGGCATGTCGATGACGCTCGTCGCCCGGAAGCGGCCTGCATGAAGCGCACGACGCTGACGGCCCGTTCCGTGTGGCAGGTAGCGCGGCTGCTGATCGGCGTTGCGCTCGTCGTGCTGCTCATCCCCGTCCTGCTCACGCCGGACTTCTGGCAAACACTGGCGGCGGTGGACAAGCCGTTGGCGCTGCTCGCCTTTGTGCTTTCCGTGGTGAGCGTCGCGTCGAAGGCGTGGCGCTGGGGCATGGTCATGCGCTGGCGCGGCATCCCACTCCGCCCGGCCTACCTGTTCGGCAGCTACCTGGTCGGCATGTTCTTCAATCACTTCCTGCCATCCGGGCTGGGCGGCGACGTGGTGCGCGCCTACGAGACGGCGCGCGACACCGGGCGCGGCGCGGAGTCGGTGACGGGCGTGCTCGTGGAGCGCGGCAGCGGGATGCTGGCCGTGTTCGCGGCGGGCAGCCTGGGCGCGCTGCTCACGCCGGGCATCCCGGTTGGCGTCGCGCTGCTGGCGCACGGGCTGTTTGTCGGCGCGCTGCTCGCCATCTGGGCGCTGTGGCTGGACCTGACCGGGCGCGCGCTGGACGGGATAGGACAGCGCCTTCCGGCGGGTGTGCGCACCGCCTGGGGCAAGCTCGGCGCGGTCTACCATGAGTTCCGCCGCTACCGCCGCGAATGGCGCATCCTGGGCGCGATCATGGTCCAGTCGCTCGTGACGCTGGCCCTGACGCTGGCCTCGGTGTACGCGCTGGTCCTCGCCTTCGGGCAACACATCCCGTTCAGCAGCTTTGCGGCGTTTTTCAGCATCGCCACGGCCATCGACGTGATCCCGTTCTCGCTCAACGGGCTGGGCGTGCGCGAAGGCGTGTTCGTGTTTTTCCTCGGCTTGCTCGGCGTGGGCGCGGCCCCGGCGCTCGGCGTGGCGCTGATGATCCGGCTGATCGTGCTGGTCCAGGCCTTCGGCGGCGGGCTGATCTTTCTGGCGCGCGAAGTACGGCAGCGGCGGCGCGCCGGCCACGAGGGGACGGGCGTGCGGTGAAAGTAGCCCGTTGGGTCATGATCGCGCTGCTGCTGATGTATGTCGCCAGCCGCCTGCACGCGCTGCTGGCGTTGCCCATGTTCCTCGACGAAGCGTCGCACCTGACGCGAGCGCAGTGGGTATGGCAGGGCCAGCCGTTCTATCTGCTGGAAACGGGCAAAGCGCTGGCCCCGTACCTGGCGGCGCTGTTCTGGCCGTTCTCCGGCGCGTTGTTCCTGGGCCGCGTCGTCGTGATCCTGATCGGCACGGTCGGGTTGGCGGCGGCGTATGCGGCGGGCAAAGCGCTGCATTCGCGCGACGCCGGGTTACTCGCCGCGCTGCTGTGGGTCGCCGCGCCACAGTTGTTCTTTTACGAGCGGATGGCGCTGGTGGATACCACCGTCGGCGCGCTGGCCATGCTGGCGCTGGGATTGGCCGTGCGCCTGGCGCGGTCGGGCAGCCTGCGCGCGGCGGTCCTGTGCGGCGTGGCTCTGGCGCTGACCGTGCTGGCCAAGCTGACCGGCCTCGTCTTCGCGCCGCTGGCCATACTCGCGGCGATCCTCACGCCGGGCGGCGCAGGCTGGCGCAGACGGGCGCGCGCGGTATTGGCCTGTTACCTGACCTTCGCGCTGTTATTGGCCGGGCCGGCGCTGTACATCCTGTCGCGCGGGGCCGATCCGACCGGGCAGAGCAGCGGCCTGACCAGCCTGGACGCCCGCTCGCTTGGCGACCGGCTGGCGGCGAACCTGGGCGAAAGCCTCGACGCCGAGCGCGTCTACTTCTCCGACCCGCTGCTGCTTTTCCTGCTTGCCGGGATCGGATTGTCGATCCTGTTCAGGCCGCGCCGGGCGATTCTGGCGCTGACGCTGGCCATCCTGCCGCTCGCCGCCGTGATGGTCACGGCGCAGACGCTCTGGCTGCGTTACCTTGCGCCCGCCACGCCCTTCCTTCTGCTCGCGGCGGCGGTGGGCTGGGCGGCGGGCGCGCAATGGCTGGCCCGGCGACTGCCTCGCGGCGCGATCCTGGTGCGCGCCGCGCCGTGGGCCATCGCGGCGCTGTGGGCCGTGTCAAATCTGTCCTTTTTCACGACGGCCTACCGGGAACCGGCCCGTTTGCCGCTGCCGCAGGGCGACCACACGGAGTATGTGCGCTGGATTCCGTCCGGCTTCGGGATTCGTGAGGCGGCGGCCTACCTTGACCGTCTGGCGGCGCAAGATGGCCCGCTCGTCGCGGTGGGCGTGGCGGTGAACTGCAACGCGGCGCGCCTGTACCTGCCCTACGGCTCGCCCGCGACGCTCGTCTGCCCGGACCTGGACTGGGGCGGCAGGAACTACGCGCACATCGTTGACCTGATGGGCGAACTGCTGGCGCGTGAGGGCGTGATCTACGTGCTGGACGAAGACAAGAATCCGCCTACCGCGCCGCCCGATGCGTTTCCCGGCCTGCGGGTCGAGATCGCGGACTTTGCGCGCCCCACCGGCCAGTACACCGTGCGGCTGTACCGGCTGCTGCCCGCCGAATAGCCCGTGCACAGCCCGCACCGGCCCGCCGTCGCCCCGCTGACGATTTTCGTCCTGTTCGCCTGCCTGTACCTGCTCACATCGACGGGCGAGTTCTATTCCAGCGACGGCGAGGTGATGTACCAGACCGCCGGCGCGCTGGCCGACCGCGCCTCGCTCGCCCTGGACGCCAACCCCGGCCTGCCGCAGATTGTCCGCGACAGGAACGGCGCGCCGGTGGGCAAATACGAGCCGGGTATGCCGCTGCTGGCCCTGCCGTTGTACCAGACCGGCTCTATACTGGCGCGCCTGTGGAACGCAGACCGGGCGGCGCTGACCCGGCTGCTGGTCGCGTTTTTGCCCGCGTTGTGCATGGCCGGGGCGATCACCGGCGTGTACGCCGCTGCACGCCGGTTCGCGCCGCCGCGCCGGGCGCTGGTCGCCGCACTGATCGCGGGGGTCGGCGCGCTGGCCTGGCCGTACAGCCGCGTGTTGTTCCCCGAAGCGCCGCTGGCCCTGTGGCTGGCCTGGGCCGTATGGGCGGCGTTGGACCGGTCGCCGGGCGGGTTCGCGCTGGCCGGGCTGTTCCTCGGGGCGGCGGTGGCGACACGGGCGGTGAACGCGGTCCACTTGCTGCCGTTTGCCGTGTTCGCCTGGGCGGCCTGTCGCGCTCGCGGTGTGGCGACGCTGGCCGCCGGGGCGCTGCCGGGCATCGTGCTCGTCCTGGCCCACAACCTGGTTCGGTTCGGCGCGCCGTTCGCCTTCGGGTACGCAGGCGAAGGCTTCACCACGCCGCCGCTCGAAGGGCTGTGGGGCTTGCTGTTCAGCAGCGGCAAGGGCGTGCTGTGGTACAGCCCGCCGCTGATCGTCGCCGTGTTGCTGTGGCCGCGCCTGCGCCGCCGCGATGCCGGGCTGGCCGGGTTGCTGGCAGGCATGGCGGCCCTGGCGCTGATTGTCTACGGCGCGTGGGCGGTGTGGCATGGCGGTTGGGCGTGGGGACCGCGTTATCTCGCGCCGCTCGTCCCGCTGGGGATGCTGCCTCTGGCGCTGCTGCCGGAGCGGCGGCGCACCTGGAGCGTGGCCCTGGTCGCCGCGCTGGCGGTGGCCGCGCCGCTGCAATGGGCCGCCGTGCGGGCGAACAGCAACGATTTCTACGCGGCGATGAACGTGCAGAACGACCCGGCGGCGCTGCGGGCGGTGCTCTTTGACCCGGCGTTCTCCCCGATCCCGGCGCAGTTCCGGCTGTACGCCGGTGGCCAGCGTGCGCCGCTGGTCGTGGCCGGGCTGGCGCGA
>JADZBY010000059.1 GCA_020851855.1 Anaerolineae bacterium | reverse complement strand
CCGGGGAAAGCAGCGCGCGCATCATCCTGGTCGAAATCCTGCCCAACATGATGTCCATTGTGGCTGCCACGTTCTTCAACGCCGTCATCTATGCCATCGTCGCTGAAGCGGGCCTGGAATTCCTGGGTCTGGGCGATTTCGGCGTGGTGAGCTGGGGCACGATCCTGTACTGGGCATCCAACAACGCGGCCTTGCTTACCGGCGCATGGTGGACGTTTGTGCCGCCCGGCCTGTCGATTGCCCTGGTCGCGTTTTCCCTGACGATGGTCAATTACGCCATCGACGAGATCACCAACCCACGTTTGCGCGCGCAGAAGGAAATGGAAAATGCCCTACGCAAGAGCCGCCTCTTCCGCCACGAGCGCTCCACGCCCGTTATCCGCGAGCAAGAGGTCGGCTTCCCCACTCCTTGACGTCAAGGACCTGCGCGTACAGTACATCACGCCGCGAGGCCGTGTGCGTGCGGTGGACGGCATCTCGTTCAGCATTGAGCCGGGACAGACGCTTGGCCTTGTCGGGGAATCGGGCAGTGGCAAATCGACGGTGGCGCAGGCTCTGCTGCGCGTCTTGCGCCCGCCAGCGGTGATCACCGGCGGCCAGGTGCACTTTCGGGACCAGGACGTCCTGAGCATGACGCAAAGCGAATTGGAGCGCTTTCGCTGGCGGGACATCTCGATGGTCTTCCAGAGCGCCATGAACGCGCTCAACCCGGTGATGACCATCGGAGAGCAGATCGCAGACGTGCTGCGCTTTCACGCCGATATGTCGAATGCCGATGCCCTGGACCGGGCGGCGGAGTTGCTCGACATCGTGAATATCGAGCGGAGCCGACTGAAAGCCTACCCGCATCAGCTTTCGGGTGGGATGCGCCAGCGGGCCGTGATCGCCATTGCGCTGGCGCTGAAGCCGAGCCTGCTCATCCTAGACGAGCCGACGACGGCCTTGGATGTTGTCGTCCAGGGAGAAATCCTCGACCAGATCAACGATCTCAAGGCGAAGCTGCAATTCTCTGTGCTGTTCATTACGCATGATTTCTCCCTGCTGGTGCAGATGGCCGATACCATCGCCGTTATGTACGCCGGTCAGATCGTGGAGATCGCGCCGTCACGGCAGTTGTTCGAGAAGCCGCTCCATCCGTATACACAAGGATTGATCAGCTCCTTCCCGTCGCTGGATGGCCCGAAGCAGAAGTTATACGGCATCCCCGGCTCGCCGCCGGACATGGTGAAGCCGCCCAGCGGGTGCCGATTCCATCCCCGCTGCGCGCAATTCAAGCCGCACCACGCCGAGATCATGCCGGAATTGCTCGACGTTGAGCCGGGGCATGGAGTGGCCTGTCATCTCTACACGCCCGAAGAACTGGAAGATGCCAAATTGGCAGGAGCACAGCGCGAGCCATGACACACGACGAACGCGAACGCCCGGTGGTCGCGCAAACTGCCCAGACGCTGCTGCTGGAAGTGCGCGACCTGACGAAGTACTTCCCGGCGGGCGGCGTCTTCAACCGGCGTCAGGTACGCGCACTAGAGGGAGTCTCATTCGACGTGGCGCGGGGCGAAGTGCTGGCGCTAGTGGGCGAGTCGGGCAGCGGCAAGACAACGACCATCCGGCTCATCGCGCGCCTGATGGCCCCGACGCGCGGCGAGATTCGCTTCAAGGGCGAGAACGTGCTGGAGACGGAGCCGCGGCGCGCCTCGCTGCGCTATCGCAAAGAGGTGCAGATGATTTTCCAGGACCCGTTTGGCTCGCTCAATCCCGCCCATAACGTGATGCATCATCTGGCCCGCTCGCTGGCAATTCACGGCAAGGCGAAGGGCCAGCAAGACACGCTGAATCAGGTGCATGAGCTATTGCAAACGGTCGGCCTCACGCCCGTCGAGGAAATTGCGCAGAAGCATCCGCACCAGTTATCCGGTGGGCAGCGGCAGCGAGTAGCTATTGCGCGCGCGCTGGCCGTTGACCCGGAGCTGATGCTTGCCGACGAGCCAATCTCCATGCTCGACGTGTCGATCCGTATGGGCGTCCTGAACCTGATCGAACGCCTCAAAGACGAGCGCGGCATTGCCTATGTCTACATCACGCACGATCTGGCATCGGCCCGCTACATCGGGGACCGCATCATCGTCATGTACGCCGGGCGCATGGTCGAAGGCGCTCTCAGCGACGATCTGATCCGCGAACCGGCTCACCCATATACCCGACTCCTGCTTTCCGCTGTCCCGAATCCGCACGCCGGACTCGTTCGGCAGAAAGTTGAAACAAAAGAGGGCGCGGCACGGCTGCCCGACGTGGGCTGCCCATTTGCGCCCCGCTGCAATCATGTCCTGCCCATCTGCCGGGCAACCATGCCGGAAATCACCGCGCTCACTCCGACACACTGGATGGCTTGTCATCTACACAGCACGTCAAGCCAATAGCGCTTCCTTGTCCACGAGGAATATCGGCCAGAAAGGGTTTCTCATGTCTCTCTTTTACAGACCACACGATGGTTGGCTGGCGGACGTCATCCCCTTTTATTGGGAAGGGGAATATCACCTGTTCTATCTGAAGGACTATCGCAGCGAGGCAACGCATGGCCTGGGCACGCCCTGGTGGCACCTCGCCACGCGGGACTTCGTCCACTTTGAGGACTATGGTGAAGCGCTGCCGCGCGGCACGAAGGACGAGCAAGACCTGTACGTGTTCACCGGCAGCGTCATCGAGAAGGATGGGCAGTTTCACATCTACTATACCGGCCACAATCCGATCTTTCGCAAGAATGGCAAGCCCGAACAGGCCATCATGCACGCCACCAGCCCCGACCTGATGCGCTGGACGAAAGACCCGGCCAATCCGATCTCCTTTGCGGACCCGCAGTACTACGAAGTGCATGATTGGCGCGACCCGTTCGTCTTCTGGAATGAGACAGCGCGCGAATACTGGATGCTGCTCGCTGCGCGGCACAACACCGGGCCGATCAACCGGCGCGGCTGCACGGCGCTCCTCGCCTCGAAAGACCTTGTGGCCTGGGAATGCCGCGAACCGTTCTGGTCGCCGGGGCTGTACTTCACCCACGAGTG
>JADZBY010000058.1 GCA_020851855.1 Anaerolineae bacterium | reverse complement strand
CGCGCGACAAGGGCGTGTTGTTCATCTTCCGGCAGGCGCTCCTGCACAACAGCCCGCTGGTGCGCCGCCTGGGCTGTATCGGGCTGGGCGCATACGGCGATCCCGAGGCGGCGGGCGAACTGTCCAACGCGCTCAAGGACAGCGATCCGGATGTGCAACTTGCCGCCGGGCTGGCGCTGGCCGCGCTGGGGACCGAAAAGGCGCTCGACGAGATGATGCAGTGCCTGTTCGACGGGGAGCAGAGTCTGCGGCGGGCCGTTTCCGAGGCGCTGGCAGGCATTCCCGGCATTGGGCACGCCACGCTGCGCGAGGCCATCGGCAACCAGCAGGATATGATGATGCGGTACGCCGCCGTGTTCGGGTTGGCGCGCATCAAGGCGGCCTGGTCGCTGGCGCTTTTGTACCGGACGCTCCTGGAAGATCAGGAATGGTACGTGCGCAACGCCGCCGAGCAGGCCTTCCGGGATATTGAAGACCCGGAACTGGGTGGTGTGACGCGGCGGCCCGAAGCGGATGCGCTGCCGTGGCTGATCACCTGGGCGGCGAACCGGGGCGAAGGCGTGCCCGCCGGGCCAAACGCGCGCCAGATGTTGATCCGGGCGCTGCAAGAGGGCGAACCACCGCTGCGAGCCGTCGCGGCGCGCACGCTGGCCGATATGGGCCACGTCCAGGCGCTCAAGCCGCTGTACAACGCGCTGCGCGACCGGGATGAGAATGTGCGCGGTGCGGTGCACGAGGCGCTGGCCAGCCTGCAAACACGGCTGGGCACGCCGCTGCCGCTGGTGAATTAGGCGAGAAGCGCGGACAACGCAGGCGTTGTCCCTACGGTGGGCCGTGTAGGGACGAGGCCTGCCTCGTCCGCATCCGTGCATCCCAGGCGAGAAGGGCGGACAACGCAGGCGTTGTCCCTACGGTGGGCTGGGGCGAGGCCTGTCTCGTCCGCACCGGTTGAGAGGGTTGGGGTGAGGGCAGTTAATACAGTTCCGGCATCTCAATCGGTTCGGGCTGGGGACGGCACACGCCACACCAAATCGCGTCTGCGACGACAATCGCCTTGGGCGTATTGTTTTCCCCGACATACACGGCGATGAAGTTCGGCTGTTTCGAGGCGTGGTCTTTGCAGACAAAACGCCCGCAGAAACTGCACGCGGCCTGCGCCGGTTGTTCGCATACCCAACAGGTTGCCATAGAATCTGCGCCTTTGTGACCTTCGCGGCGGCTCGTTGATCGGCTGAGAAGGGTGTCGCCCGAAGCGCTGGCTACTATACCACACTGCCCGCGTCGGGGCTTGCGATTCGTTGCGCTTCCGCTGCCTTTTCGCGCGCTGCGGATGTGATGGGGAGTTCCACGGTGAACAGGCTGCCCAGGCGGCCTTCACTCTCCAGCCGGATGTCGCCGCCGTGCAGCCGCGCAAGCTGCCGGGCGATGTCCAGCCCCAGGCCGACGCCCGCGCTGCGGTTGTCACGTTTCACAAACGGCACGAACACAAATTCGTGCGCTTCGGGTGGGATGCCCGGCCCGGTGTCGCGCACGGCGATCAGGATCGCGCCGCCGCGGTGGGCCGTGCTGACGCCGACTTCGCCCTGGACGGTGTATTTCGCCGCGTTCACCGCCAGATTGCGCACGATCTGGCTCAGGCGCAGCTCGTCCGCGTCGATGGGCGGCAGGTCCGGCGCGAGATCGAGGCGCAGCGCGACGCCCGGCTGGAGCAGCGCCCGCACTTCATCCGCCGCCGACCGGCACACGGCGTTCACATCACAGCGGGCCAGCGTCAGCTTGAGCTTGCCGGTGGCCAGATGGGCGCTGTCCAGCAGGTCGCTCACCAGCCGGTTGAGCTGCTCACCTTCTTCGACGATCTGTTCCAGGTAACTGGCGTGCGGCTCTGGCAAATCGCCCCGGCGCATCATCTTGGCGAAACCGAGCACGGAATTGAGCGGCGTGCGCAATTCGTGGCTGACGCGGGCGAGGAATTGCTGGCTGCGCTGGGTCACTTCTTCGGCCACGTGGGCGGTGTTCAATTCCACGGCGAGCCGGTTCAGGAAGCGCAGCACCTGGAAGGTGAGCGTGGCGACCAGGATGTTGTAACTGACGAAGATCAGGCGCGGCGGCGCAAGCTGGGGCAGGCCGGGCAGGATTTCATAAAACAGACTGAACCAGAAGGCGATCACACACAACGCCTGGATGGCCAATCGCCGCCGGCCCGGCAGCATCATCGCCGCGAAGGTGTAGGGCAGCATGAAGGACACCGCCGTGACGCCGCCCAGGCCATCGACCAGCATCCCCTGAAAAGCCAGCGCGCCGACGGTGGTGATCAGCCAGATGGATGTGGCAAAGCGGATGAGGCCCAACATGCAGATCAGGGCGTTGAGGATGACCGGCACGAGGTACGCGCGGTGGTAGATCAGCTCCTGGTGCTCGGCGTACAGCCACAGCACGACCATACCGCCGGTGAGCAGCAACATCTGCACCAGCCAGTAGCGCCGGATGCGCTGCGCGGCCTGCGCCTGCACGCGCTCCGGGATGTCGCCGTCTGCGCCCGTTTCAGGCCAGGGCGCGTTCAACAGTGTGCGCCACATCGTTTGGGTCCAGCGGCTTGGCCAGATAGGCGAACACGAGATCACCGAGCGCCTGGCTATCGACCGACTCGGCGTAGGCGGATACGAGCAGCGCCGGGGCGGGATACGCCGCCTTCAGGGCGCGGATGAGCGCCATACCGTCCATGTCGGGCAGGTCCAGGTCCACGATGTACAGGTCGGGCGGGTCCGTCGCGGCGGACGCGAGGGCTTCCCTGCCCGTTGCCGCCACCGCCAGCCGGTGCGCCGTCATGTCCCCGATGATGGCGCGCATCAGAAGCTGGGCGGGCGGGTGATCTTCGACATACAGGATGTGCGCCATCGCCGCCCCCTCACACCGGCTCGACGTGGGCCGTCAAGAGCGCGTCGAGGCGTTCGGCTTCGGCGGCAATCTGCGCGATCAGCTCGGCGTCGGCGGGGCCAAGCTGGCCGTCGCGGGCGAGCTTGGTCTGCAAGAAGCGGGCCAAACCGAGCAGCGTGTGCAGCGGCGTGCGCAATTCGTGCCGCAGGCTCGCGCCGGGGCTGGGAATCTCGCGCATCTGCTGGGCGGCGCGGATGGCGGCGTCGCGCGTGGAGACGCCGAGCTTGGTGTAAACGTTCGAGATGTGGTTGCGCACCGTGCCGTCGGAGATGCCGAGCGCCGCCGCGATGTCCGGGTTGCTGTGCCCTTCCGCCGCCAACCGCAAGATGGCCCGCTCGCGCGCCGTGAGCGTCTGCGCGCGGTGGGCGCGCGACAGCCCTTCCGCCGCGGCGGGCGACAGGAACGTGCGCCCGGCGTACACGGCGCGGATGGCGTCTGCCACACGCAGCGAGAGATCGTCGCTCTTCACGACATAACCCGCCGCGCCGGCCCGCAGCAGTTCTTCCACCCAGACCGGGTCATCCTGAGCGGTGAGGATCAGGACGCGCATGGCCGGGAAGCGCGCCCGCAGGTCCCGCACCGCCGTGGCCGGGTCGAAGCCGTGCCCGGCAAAGGCCAGATCGAGCAGCAGCACATCCGGCGTGTGGTGCGCCACCTGGGCCATGACCTGCGCCACATCGCCCGACTCCCACAGGACGCGAATGTCCGCCGCGCGGTCCAGCTCGTGGCGGAGAATCTTCAGGATGAGCGGGTGATCGTCGAGCAGGGCAACGTGAATCATGCGAAGGATTGTACCTCAGCCGTGGAGCCAGGGTAATCGCCTCAAAATCCGCCGTTGAGGCAGGCAGCAGGAAAACACCTCACCCCCTGACCCCCTCTCCACGCGGAGTACCGTGTAGAGAGGGGGAAGCACACGCCGGCATGGCAGCCGATCTCCCCGCTCCACGCCGCCGGGGGTCCCCGACCGGGTCCCCATTGAACGCTTGCGTTCAATGGGTGGTCTGGGGTGGCGGACATGGAGAGGGGCCGGGGGTGAGGACGCTTTGATGCGATGGCCCTGGGTACAGCCCGACGCTGAAGCGTTCGGGCTGAATATACAAAGCCCTTCGGGCTGAAAACCACTTACAGCCCGTCAGGGCTTCGTAGTTTTAGCCCCATGCTTCAGTATGGGGCGCTACCGT
>JADZBY010000057.1 GCA_020851855.1 Anaerolineae bacterium | reverse complement strand
GGGTGACGCCGGACGGACTGCCCGGCGCTGAAGCGACCGGGCTAAAGCTACAAAGCCCTGACGGGCTGGATTAGCCCGAAGGGCTTCGTAATTTCAGACTGGACCTTCAGGTCTGGGCGCTGCGATTCTGACCGATGGCCGGGGTACGCGGTGCGGGGTGGCGCCGGACAGGCCGCCCGGCGCTGAAGCGACCGGGCTAAAGCTACAAAGCCCTGACGGGCTGGATTAGCCCGAAG
This sequence comes from Anaerolineae bacterium, assembly GCA_020851855.1. Taxonomy (GTDB): domain Bacteria; phylum Chloroflexota; class Anaerolineae; order Aggregatilineales; family UBA2796; genus JADZBY01. The sequence goes on along the minus strand of JADZBY010000057.1, from coordinate 6,405 downwards.
GGCGTCGTGGTTTCAGCCTGGACCTTCAGGTCCGGGCGCTGCGATCCTGCCTGGGGCGTGTCCGCCTCACTCCGGCTTTTGTGCGGGCGCAAGGCGGAACAGCAGCGTGGTTTCGCCCACCGCAATCACGTCGCCATCTTTGAGCGCGACAGCCTCAGTGCCCACGGGATTGCCGTTGAGCAGCGTCCCGTTGGCGCTGCCCAGGTCGGACAGCCGCCAGCCATCCGCGCGCAGGGTCAGCCGGCAGTGTGGGCGCGAGATGGCGCGATCCTGGATGGTGATGTCCCAGGCCGCCTCTTGCGTGGGCCGCCCGATGGTCACCGTGTCTTTGAAGAGCGTGTACTCCGTGCCTTCTTGCGGGCCGGACGTGGCGAGAAGGCGCGGGCGGCCTTCGCCGGTGGCCGGGACGATGATCGTGCCCGTCTTGCGCGCGATTTCCTGCTCTTCTTCCGTGACCACCGCCGAGAAATTGAGGATGGGCACGTACAACCGGATGATGTCGCCGTGCGCCAGCGGGAATGGCCCGGTCAGCTTGCGGTCATTCACAAACGTGCCGTTGGCGCTGCCCAGGTCGGTGATGGTAAACACGCCGTCGCGGAAGACGATCACGGCGTGCTGGCGGCTGACGTGGCGCTCCGGGATGCTGATGTCGTTTTCGGGCGCGCGCCCGATGCTGGCCGTGGCGCCTTCCACGAGCACGTACTCGCGGCGCTGCTGTGTGAGGGGATCGACCCACGTGATCTTGGCCAGTCCGTCGGGCTGCGGCTGCTCGGTCATCGCTTTCTGTCCAGGGATGAAGTCTCTGTGCGCCCTCAAGTATACCGGAAGTTTCGGCTCTGGCGCAGGGCGATGGCGTGGGGAGTGTGTTTCAGGACCGTTCCAGCACCGGACGGATCACCCTCACCCCTGGCCCCTCTCCCTCATGGCGAGGGGTGAAAAGAGCACGCCGCGTCTGCCTTTCTCCCCTCTCACCCCCTGGGAGAGAGGGGCTGGGGGAGTGAGGGGCAGACAAAGCGCGTACCCGGTGCGCCTCAGCCGAAAATCACGGCGGCGAGACGCCCACGCCGAACAGCACATCGTTGGAGCGTACTTCGCCCACCCACACGCCCTGGTCGGGGAAGATCGGCGTCGGCGTCAGGGCGTTCACCGGGGCGGCCAATGCGCCGCGCACCTGGTTGCGGTACACCGCCGTGATGCGGTACAGCCCGCCCACCACCTGCGCCGTTTGCAGCCGCGTGGGATCGATGGTCACGCGCAGATTGCAGCGGCTGCGCGGCCCCAGCACACGCAATAGCGTCGGATCATACGTCTGGCGGATGGCGACGGGCGGGCGCGCGGCAAACGGCTCACCCAGCACCTGTCCGGCGGACGACTGCACCGAAAATACCAGCCCGACCTCTTGCCCGGTATAGCGGAAGACGAACTCGGACGGCACGATCAGCAGCGTGAAGGGCGCGATGCTGGCGTTGTTGATGCGCACCCACATCTGAAGCGGCTCGCCCGTCGCCAGCGTCGTCTTGTCGAGGAACAACTCCAGACGCAAATCGTTCGGGTCGGCGTCGCGCGCCAACAGCGACTGATTATTGCCGGTCAGTACGGGCTGTGGCAAGGCCAGACAATCCACGCCAGCGCCGACGCCGGGGATGCGCGGCAGCAACACGGCCACTACCAGGATGATGGCCGCGATGACGATGATCTGGACCGTCAGATCGGCGGAAGTAAAGCGGTTGTAGTATCTGCGGAACATGCTTCCTTGTCCGTTTCCGATCAGGCCGCGCCCAGCCAACCGCGAATCATGCTTGCGGCGGCGCTCACCAGCGCATCGGGGCTGCCCAGCGCGCCCACATCCAGCCACGAGAGCGCGCCGTGCCGCCGAAACCAGGTGTACTGGCGGCGCACGAAGCCGCGCGTATCGCGTTTGATGGCCTGTACCGCCTCGTCAAGCGTCGCCTCGCCGCGCAGGTGCGCGCCCAGCTGCGCGTAGCCCAGGCCGCTCATCGACGGCAGCGCCCAGCCGTAGCCGCGCCGGTGCAGGGCGCGCACTTCCTCAAGCAGCCCGTGTTCCATCATGCGGTCAATGCGCGCATCGAGCCGAGTATACAGCAATTCGCGGTCCATCGTCAGGCCGATCTCCAGCGCCCGGTACGGCGGCGGCTGGCGGCGGCGCTGGGCGCTGAAGGGCTGGCCGGTGTTGAGGCATACTTCCAGGGCGCGGATGACGCGGCGGGTATTTTTCGGGTCAATGCGCTCGGCGGAAACGGGGTCAAGCGTCCGCAGCCGGTCCACGAGCGCCGCCAGGCCACGTTCGCGCGCTTCGGCTTCCAGTGCGGCGCGCAAGGCCGGATCGGGCGGGACTTCGGGCGCAGACCAGCCTTCTAGCACGGCGGTGATGTACTGCCCGGCGCCGCCGACGAGCAGCGGCAAGCCACCGCGCGCATGAATGGCGTCGATGGCGGCATAGGCCAACCGCTGATAGCCCGCCAGGGTTAGCGTATCGTCCGGGTCCACGATGTCGATCAGGTGATGGGGGACGGCGGCGCGCTCGGCGGGCGTCGGTTTGGCCGTGCCGATGTCCATGCGGCGGTAAATCTGGCGGCTATCGGCGCTGACTACCTCGACGGGCTTCACCTCGCGCAGCGCGCCCGCCAAGCCAACCGCCAGCGCCGTTTTGCCGATGCCCGTCGGCCCGGCGATGACGACGAGCGGCGGCGCGCGGTCTGGCTCACCACCCGGAGACGATGGCATCCCGCATCACCTCGACCGCGCCCGTTCTCCGGCAGACCGCCGCCACGTCGATGCGAAAGGGCGCGCCGTCCAGGCCGTGTGCGCTCAGGTAGGCATCGGCCAGCGCCGAGAGCCGGATCGCCTTGGCGGCGGTGATGCTCTCCAGCGCGCGGCCCGCATCATCCCATGTCGAGCGCACCTCGACAAAGACCAATTCGCCGCCTTCGCGCATGACGAGGTCGATCTCGCCGCTTGCGCAGCGCCAGTTGCGCTCGATCAGCATGTAACCGCGCGCGATCAGGGCCGCCGCGGCGAGCGATTCGCCCAGGCGGCCACGTTCGTGCCGGGTTGGCGGGGGCATGGCTCAGGCGCGCCTTTCGATTACGATGCGGTGACGATTCACAGCGTCCCTGGTTACTGGTTGTAGTCCGGCCCGAAGACCGTGGTGAGAAGCTCAACGATGTTGGTGCGGTTAATGGTCAGCACCGTGACGCCGTCTTCCAGCGTGGGCAGGATGTAGCCGCCGTCGAGTGCGCCCTTGCCGATGTTCTCGCCGGGGATGTCCTTGGCATACCACGCCAGGCTGAGCAACTGGTCAAAGGGAATATCGGTGATGATGCCCTTGCTGACCTCGTCCCAGATGAGCGGCGCTTTGGCCACCAGTTCGGGCAGCATCTCCGGGCGCAGCACCTTGTCGCGGATGGCCATGACCACCTGCTGCTGGCGGCGTGTGCGGTCAAAGTCGGAGTCCTGGTGGCGCGTGCGGGCGTATTTGAGCGCCAACAAGCCGTCCATCTCGTGCCGCCCTGCCGAGATGTGCAGCGGATCGTAGCCAAAGGTGTACAGGTCGGGGAATTGCTCGTCGTCGATGTCGAACGGCACATCGACCGTGATGCCGCCGATGGCGTCGATCAGGTTGATGACCGCCTCGAAGGACAGCACGACGAAGTGATCGATTTCTATGCCCAGGTTGTATTGCACCGTGTCGGCGGTCAGGCGCGGGCCAAAACCGGGCCGCTCCAACTCGCCAAACACGTAGGCGGCGTTGATCGGCTGCAAGCCGTCGCGCCCCGGAATCGGCACGCGCAGGTCGCGCGGGATGCTCAACATGCCGACGCGCTGCGTTCTGGGGTCCAGGCTGATCAGGATCAGCGAGTCGGCGCGGAAGCCGGTTCCCTGTTCGCCGGGGCGTTTGTCGATGCCCATCACCAGCACGGTGACGCGGCTCTGGCCGTCCCAGGGGCGGATCACGACGGTGGGCAGCGCCTCGACGCCCACCGCCTGCACGGCGTCCGTCGCGCCGGGCAGCGGCGTGGGCAGCGTATTGGTCTGTCCATCGTACACGGCGAGCGTGCCATTCGGTGGCGCGGCGGTGCTGGTCGTGGTCAGGGTGATGATGGCGACCACGCCGATGATCGCCGCCAGCGCGATGCCGATCACGCCCCACGTCCAATCCACCTGGGGCAAGCGGCGGTCTTCCTGGCGGCGGCGGATGCGCTCGCGGGCCTTGCCGACGCCGGTATCTTCCGGCTCAGGCTCTGGCGGGGGCGGCATGGCAATGGCCGGGTGATACCAGTGCGTCTGTGGGCCGCCGGGCTTGGATTTGTCCGCTTTTCCAGCGGGAACAGGGCGTTGCGACTGGCTCACGTGGCAGGCTTCTCCGCGCTCCGGGTGGTCGGGCCATTCCTGACACTATTGTACGCACTGCGCGCGAAGTGCAAAAGAACTGGAAGGCCTACCGTCAGGGCTATCGCATCAAAACGTCCTCACCCCCGGCCCCTCTCCATGTCCGCCACCCCAGACCACCCATTGAACGCTTGCGTTCAATGGGAACCCGGTCGGGGACCCCGACGGTATGGAGAGGGGAGATCGGCTGCCATGCCGGCGCGTGCTTCCCCCTCTCTACGCGGTACTCCGCGTAGAGAGGGGGTGAGGTGTTTTCCTGCTGCCTGCCTTAACGGCGGATTTTGATGCGATTGCCCTGGGCCTACCGTGGGCGCGTCGCGACGCGCCCCTACATGTTGTTGCGGCTGTAGGGGCGGCTCGCGAGCCGCCCGCGACATAAACGCCCGCGACACAACCGCCCGTAAGCGCCCGATGGGATTCTGACTACCCCGTCTGCCGGGAGCGAATCTCCAGCGCGCCGAAGACGAGCAGCATGACGAAGCCCATCCCCAGGCTGCCCAGGCATAGCGCCGCATTCGTGCCGAACGGCAGGCGCACCACGAACGCCCCGACCAAAAGCACGGGCAGCGGCGCGACCGTGCCCAGCGCGCCCAGGTAGTGCGCCACGCGCGACGGCGCGCCGCCTTCTATCGGCTTTTTGCGTTCCGACTTGCGCGCCACGAAAAAGGCGATCAGGGCGGCAAACGCGCCGCCCACCAGCACGGCCTGGAGCCAGCCGGGAAGTTCCATGTCGGTCAGTCCCTCAGCGGTCGCTCAGTGCAGCGAATAAATGAACGGCGCGAGCGGGCTGGAGCCACCCAGGATGAAGATGAAAAAGAACAGCACCAGCACCACGATCATCGGGATCAGCCACCACAGGCGTACTTTCCACAGGAAGGCGAAAAATTCGCCCAGCACGCCCAGGCGCGAGCGCAGATCACTGGCCCAGTTCTTTTTCGGCGTCGTATTCGGCGTCATGGACATGGTCGCAGCCTCACTTTCGGACCAGATACGGCCCCAACACGAGCAGGTCAAGCCCGCTCTTGCTGAATGTGTTCCAGGCGTTGGCGGGCGTCGTGACGATTGGCTCGCCGCGCAGGTTGAACGACGTGTTGAGCAATACTGGCGTGCCGGTTGCCTCGCCAAAGCACTTGATCACGTCATAGTAACGTGGGTTGGTGGCCCGGTCCACGGTTTGCAGGCGGCCCGTCCCACCCTCGTGCGTCACGGCGGGGATTTCGGCTCGCTTTGACTCTTTCACCGGCGATACCATGAGCATGAAACGCGGCGGGTACTGCTTTTCCACGCCGGGGAAGTCGAAATACTCCGGCGCGCGGTCTTCGAGCACCACCGGCGCAAACGGGCGGAACGGTTCCCGGTACTTAATCTTCGTATTGACGACGTTCTTCATCTCGGAGCGGCGGGGATCGGCCAGGATGCTGCGGTTGCCCAATGCGCGCGGTCCCCACTCAAAGCGGCCCTGGAACCACCCGGCGACCTGCCCCTGGGTCAGCGCATCCGTCACGCGCTCGATCATCTTCCCATCGTCGGGAATGTGCTCGTAGCGGATGCCACTCGTCTCCAGGAAGGACCGAATCTCGTCGGGCGAATACTCTTCGCCCCAATAAGCGTCGCTCATGACCATCTTACGCGGGTGGCCGAGCACGCTGTGATAGGCCCACAACGCCGCGCCGAGCGCCCCGCCGTCGTCGCCCGCCGCCGGCTGGATATAGATTTCTTCGAAGGGCGTTTCCTGGAGCACCTTGAAGTTGGCGACGCTGTTCAGGGCCACGCCGCCGGCCATGACCAACTTCTTCAGGCCGGTCTTTTCGTGGAGGTGGCGCGCCATGCGCAACATGGCGTCCTCGGTCACGACCTGAATGCTGGCCGCCACGTCGGCGTAATACTGGTTGCGCTCCATCGCGTGGCGCTCGCCGGCGCGCTCCGGGTTGGTGGCCATCGTGAAAAAGTCGTCGCTGGGCGGGCGCTGCTCTCCGAACAGGTCGGTGAAGCGTG
>JADZBY010000056.1 GCA_020851855.1 Anaerolineae bacterium | reverse complement strand
GCCACGGCGGCGTAGGCGTCCAGCACATGCACGCCCGGCCCGGCCATATCGCGCAACGTGCTGTTGACCTCGACCACGGCGGGCGCGACGGCGTCCGACCAGAACATGCGCCGCTCCAACGGGACGGAGCCGCTGGGCATGATCGTGGTCAGGATCACGTCCGCGCCAAGCGCCCGGATAGCGTCCACGATGGCCCGCACATTGGCCTCGCAGCGATCCACGATGGCCTCGGCATCGGCAGGGAAGAGCGGCAGCGCTTTGAGGTCATTAATCCCGACCTGGAGCACCACCACATCGGGCGCGAGCGGCGTCAGGTCCTCGGACAGGCGTCCCAAAACCTGCGCCGTGGTCTGCGCGCCGATGCCCCGATTGATGAATTCGTACCCCGGCGCGTCGGGAGCGGGCCAGGCCAGCGCGCGGGAGTCGCCAAAGAAGACGACGCGCCGCGCGTCCGGGTTGGGCGGCGGCGCGTCCTCGTCGGCGTAAGCGAGCAATCCGTACGGATCGAGCCGCGCAGCGTTCACCTCGTCGTAATACTGGCGCACCTGCCGGAGCAGGATGACGTTGGCTGCCAATGAGGCCAGCAGCCCAACCGCGAGCACCGCCAGCGCCGCCACGAGGAGAATACGCCGCACGTTGAAGTTCATCAGGCCGGTTCCTGTTGCGCCACCAGCGCCGGCGTCGGCGGCTCAAAGGCGTGTTGCGGCATGAAGGGCCGCTCAAAAAGGCGATGGAAGACGTATGCGCCCACCACCGCCGCCGGCACGCCCACCGCCAGGATGTACACGTAGGCCGCGTAGCCGGTCAGGCCGGCCACGTCAGAGGCCAGGGTCATCAGGGCGAGCAGCGGCGCGTGCATCAGGTACAGGCTGTACGAGAACAGGCCGAGCTTGACGATGGGCCGCGCCGAAAAGAGCCGCAGCGGCGCGAAACGCGGCAGCGCCTCGCCAGATTTCCATTGCTCGGTGAAGACGATCAGCAGCGATGCCACGCCTGCGCCCAAGATCATATCTTCCAACCAGGGCCGCTCGTGGCCGAACACGGACAGCATCCCCATCTCGCTGGCCGCCTTCACCACGAAGAAGACGACCAGCAAGGTAATGCCGATCCACGCCCACGGCACACGCTCCCGCAGCCGCTGCTCGCGTGGACGGTTCGAAAAGCCGATGCTCGCCGCCGCCGCGCCAAAGGCGAACAGGATGATGAACCAGAGCGAAGCGGGGGCGAAGAAGGATGGATTCAACGCAAACGTGCCGATCCCGAACAACATGGCGATGACGATCATGCCCAGTGTACCGAGATTCCGCCAGAAAGGCAGCAGGAGCAGCGGAAACAGGATGTAGATCTGCTCTTCGACGGCAATCGTCCACAGCGGCGGGTTGATGGTGTGCCAGGTGCTGCCACTCAGGTTCTGCAAAAACAGGAGTTGGGTGACAATCGACTCGGTGGTCAGGGCAGGCAGCGCAAGGTCCCAGTAACGCCCACGCTCCACGCCCATACCCGGTACAAGGACGATGAGCGCGACGCTGATGGCCACGCTGGCGTAATACGGCGGCCAGATGCGCTGGACCCGGCGCAGGAAATAGCCCTTCAGCCCACCCTTCGGTCGGCCATCGGCAGAGCGCGCCACACCGAGCATCAGGCTGTAGCCCGACAGGACGATGAATACCTCAACGGCGAACATGCCCCACTGTAGCACGTAATCGTGCACCGCTTCCAGGGTGGGCGTGGTCATCGCCCCCTGTACGCCAAGGTCGGCTAGACCCGCCCCGAACATCTCGAAGGCGTGCAGGATAGTCACCGCCAGCGCGGCAATGCCCCGCATCCCATCGAGATAGTGCAGGCGGATGCCCAGTCGGCGCGTCCCGGTTGGTATGATCGAAGCCACGGCGTCCTCTCATTTGCTCTGTAATAAGCGGTTTAACGGGGGGGGTACATCTTATATTCGCAACAAGGCCTCGCGCTGGCCTAACATGGGGGCGCGACCACCTTACGATAGGGTCAATATCGTCGTAATGTCACCTTACACGGCGCGGAAGATCCTGTAAGGAAAGGCGGCGCTGGGGCAAGCGTGTACGGATGCGGACCTCAACTCTTTGCATTCCGTCCTGCGTGCGTGATAATTGTCCCTGACTTCACAGGTGTAAATCATGCAAGGAGCCAGAGGTCATGCCGTATCGTGAGGACGAGGTGCGCGAGCTACGTGACAACAAGGTCCGTCAGGTGTTGGGCCTGCTCGCTCCCATCTGGCTGGTGAAAGACGATTTCCGTCCGCGCGAGGACGCCGTGCTGTTCGCCCTGGTCTTCCAGGACCCCACCTACGGCTGGATGGAGCGGCATTACAAGTACGATGCGTTTAACGACGTGTTGTACATGATGGGCTGGCGGCTGCTGGACGAGGAAGAGATCGGCGCTATCCTGGAAACGGAGCCGCTCATTCCCGGCGGGCTGGCCGTACACGTGCCCAACGCGCCGGCCAATCGTTACAACGACGTGACGCACAACGCACGCTGACGAGACGATTGGGAAACCCTCACTCCCGACCCCTCTCCCTCATAGAGAGGGGCGTTGCGTCAAAGACCGTCTGAGAAGTCAGACTTTGCGCAACAATAGGCCCTCATCCCCCTTCTCTCGCCGGAACAGAGGAATAAAACCTCTTGAGGTGAAGCCCCCTCAACTCTCCAAAGCTCATCGGAGTAGGGCTGGAGATGGCAGAGGCAGCGCCTCTCGGGGTTTTCCCTCTCCCAGCCGTACTCGGCGTTCGGGAGAGGGGTTGGGGGTGAGGGCCGTATCCTACCGCGATCCGTAAACGTAGAAGGACAGGTCCAGCGGCGGCGGCACGAGCACGCTGCCCGTCAACCGCACTTCCCAGCGCCCGGTCTGCACCGGCGTGCTGGGCCGGTCTGGCGCGCGGCCACGCAGGATGAAGCGCGCATCTTCGCCGGGTTGCACCGCGTCCGCGCTGGACATGGCAATGACCAGCGGGGCCTCGAACGACTCGCCTTCCAGGTAACGCAGGAACATGCCCGGCAGCCAGGTGCAATCGCCCGTATTGCGCAACACGACTTCCTGCTCGAAGTTCTGCCCGGCGCGGATGGGCGACTCCGGGTTGAGCGGGTCGGGCGGCAGCGGCTTGATCAGGCGATAGCGGTTCTGGCAGACGCGCGCCGTCTCGGTGTAATTGGGCGTGGGCGTCGTCAGGGCGCGCTGCGTCTCGAAGAAGGCGATCAGCGTTTCCTGGACGCGCGTTGCGGTGGCGAACTGGGCCGCTTGAGTCGCCGCGTCGAGCGTGGCCGTGATATTCGGCGTGGGCGTCGGCGTGGTGGACGGCGTGAGCGTGCGCGATGGCGTCCAGGTGGCGGTTGGCGCGGGCGTGCGGCTGGCCGTTGGCGTGAAGGTCGGCGTGCGCGTCGGTGAGAACGTGGGCGTCAGGGTCGGTGTTTCCGTCGGCGTGGGCGTCGCCGTGCTCGTATCCGTCGGCGTGGTGGTCGGTGTTTCTGTTGGTGTGGCCGTCGCCGTGGGCGTGTTGGTCGCCGTATCAGTTGGCGTGGCGGTCGGCGTGGCTGTGGGCGTTTCGGTGAACGTCGCCGTAGGACTGGGCGTGACCGTCTCTGTCGCGGTTGGGGTGGCCGTGTTGCTGGGCGTTTGGCTCGGCGTTTGTGTTGGCGTATCGCTCATCGCGCCGATCAGCGCCACGCGCGTGCCGGTCCCGTCTGGCAGGCCGTCTGCCGGGCCGGTGGGCGTGGCGGCGGGCGTTTCCGTCGAGATGAGCGCGATATTCAGGATCGGGATGCGGCCTGTGCCGAGCGTGTACAGGCCCAGGATGGCCAGCAGCCCGGCGGCGAGCAGGGCAAGAACGCCCGTGGGCGACGGGCGCGGGCGCGCGCTGGCGACTTCCGCGATTTTGTCTCCCGTCGCAAGCTGGATCGTGTCTGTGCGCTCTGCCCCACGAATCTCGGAAGTGGGGGTGCGCGGCGGCGGCGGCAGGGGCGGGCGCGTTTCACCCAGGATGCTGTCGATGGTGTCCAGCATCTCTTCGGCGCTCTGGAAGCGGTCATCCGGCTCTTTGGCCATGGCCCGCACGACGAGCGCCTCGACTTCGGGCGAGGCATCCGGGTTCAGCTCGCGCACCGAGGGGATCGGGTCGTTCACGTGGCGCAGGATGGTGGCGACGGGCGTCTCGGCCTCGAATGGCAGGCGGCCCGTGATCATCTGGAACAGGATGATGCCGACCGAATAAATGTCCGAGCGCTCGTCCCCGACATCGCCCAGGCCTTGTTCGGGGGCCATGTAGGCGGGCGTGCCGACCATGCCGCCGCTGGCGGTGAAGTGCCCACCGGTCACGATCTTGGCGATGCCAAAGTCGGTGAGCACGACGCGGCCATCCGGCTCGATCATCAGGTTGGCGGGCTTGATGTCGCGGTGAATCATGCCCCGCGCGTGCGCATAAGCCAGCGCTTCCATCGTCTGCCGCATCAGGCGCAGCATGGCGGGGATGGGCGGGCGCATGTGGGTCATGTAGTCCTTGAGGGTTTCGCCCTCAACCAGCTCCATGACCATGAAGTAACTCTCGCTCTCGGCGTCGAAGTCGAAATCGTACACCTGGACGATGTTCGGATGCCGCAGCCGCGCGACGTTTTGCGCCTCGCGCTCGAAGCGGTCCTTAAATTCTGGGTCATCGGCCAGGAACGGGTGCAGCAGCTTGACCGCGACAAAGCGGTCCAGGCGGGGCTGGTAAGCTTTGAACACCTCGGCCATACCGCCGCGGCCCAGGCGGTCGATGAGTTCATATTTGCCGAGCTGTTTGCGTGCCACGGGTATGAGCGTTGCCTTTTGTCACGTCGGTTTGCGCGCACCGCGAGTATACCGCACTCGCCGGGCGGCTCAAAGACGCGGCAAGGCTCAGAAGTTGTCGCGCCGCGATTTTTCACGGAGTTTTTACAGCGTTTTCGCGGCGTGCCCGATGGGGTAACATCACAGCGTCGATGCGAAAGGGAAGCGACGGCCGGTACGACAACCTGATTAGGATTCAGGGTTATCTCCCCCACCTCCATCAAGAGGAAGGGGCTTAAAGAGCCGGTTTCCCCCTCCCCTCTGCATGGGGGAAGGGCAGGGTTAGGGGGTTCTTTCCTGGTTGGGGTACTTGAAATGCCTGATTCGAGCGCGCCGAGGGATAGATCACGCCCAGACGAACCGCTCCGGCTGTTCATCGCCATCGAGCTGCCCGCTGAGGTGCGCGCCGCGCTCGTCCGGCTTCAGGATCGGCTCAAGGCGTTGGACCGCGAGCGCGCCATCCGCTGGACGGGCATCGACGGTGTGCACCTGACGCTGAAATTCCTGGGCGATACGCCCGCCGCCCGGCTCGCCGCGATAGAGGCAGGCCTGCGCGACGCGGCGGCGCGGCGCGGCCCGTTTGCCCTGC
>JADZBY010000055.1 GCA_020851855.1 Anaerolineae bacterium | reverse complement strand
TGAAGTTCGGCGGCGGCATCGATTGGGAATTGGTCCCGCTGATCTTCGGGGCGGGCGGCAAGCCGTGGGACGAGAACGGCGCGCCGATGATGAACGACGCGAAGGGCGTGGCCGCGCTCCAGTATGCGCTTGATCTGGCGAACGTTCACAAGGTCATGCCGCCCGGCGTCGCCAACTTCGCCTATGGCGAAACCGACGATGCCGTCAAGAGCGGTAAGCTGGGCATGGGCGCGTTCGGCTCGTGGCAGATCGCCAACTACCGCGCCGCGCAGGTCCCGTTTGAGCTGGGCATCGGCGCGTGGCCGGCTGGCCCGGATGGCTCGCGCGGGACGTGGGCCGGGACGGGCTTCTATGTCGTGATGAACACCAGCCCGTACCCCGAAGAAGCGGTCAAGCTGCTCCAGTGGATCGTCAGCAAGGACAACGCGAAGCGCTGGGCGATGGAGCTTGATCACGAGCCAATCGACAGCTTCACGGCGGCGGACGAGTACTTCCAGAAGCCGATCTTCCAGGCGTTTGCCGAGTCCGTGCCCTTCACCAACAACCAGCCGCCCGTGCCGCGCTACAACTCGGTGAGCCGCGCCATGGACGAAAACGCGCAGAAGGCGCTCCTGGGCGAGATGACGGCGGAGCAGGCCATGAACGCCATCGCCGACGAGATGACCAAGGCCATCAGTTAGGGCGTGTCTGCATAGCCGGTTTTACCGTTGACCCTCACTCCCCCGACCCCTCTCTCCCTCAGAGCGAGAGGGGAGAAGAATGGGATAACTCCCCGTTTCCTCGCCCCTCTCCATGAGGGAGAGGGGAGAAGAATGGGATAACTCCCCGTTTCCTCACCCCTCTCCATAAGGGAGAGGGGCCGGGGGTGAGGGTTGCAGACACATCCCGACCCGATTCCGCGTTTTCAAAGGAATCCAACCTATGGCCTCATTCCGAAACCGGGCGAGTGTGCCTGTCGGAGCCACGGCGGCGCTGGGCCGCTTCAGTCTCCCGCGCCTGTCCCGCGCCTCGACGCCGTACCTGTTTCTGCTGCCTGCCGCCGCCGCGCTGCTGTTCATCTTCTTCTACCCGATGGCGCGCTCGGTGTACGTCAGTTTCTTCAATTACGACCAGCTTGCCGGCGAGTTTTCCTACACAGGGCTTCAAAACTACCTGGACATCGTGCGCGGCAACGAATTTTGGAACTCGCTGCGCGTCTCGCTCGGCTGGGTTGTGGGCAGCGTGCTCGGTCAATTCCTGGTCGGCTTCGGATTTGCGCTGCTGCTCCACGAGCGCTGGCCGGGCAACCGCTTCGTGCGCGCCCTGATGCTGCTGCCGTGGGTCATGCCCGGCGTGTCGATTGGGCTGATCTGGCGGCTGATCTACAACCCGCAATTCGGGATGCTCAACGACATCCTGACGCGCCTGGGCATGCCGCCGCAAACGTGGCTGGCCGATCCGAACATGGCGATGTTCGCCGTGATCGTGCCGAACGTCTGGAAGGCGTTTCCCTTCGTCGCGGTGACCATGCTGGCCGGGCTGAGTTCCATCCCGACGGAACTGTACGAAGCCGCCAAAGTGGATGGCGCGACGACGTGGGGCCGCTTCCGCTTCGTGACGCTGCCCTCGATGCGCAACCTGATCCTGATCCTGACGCTGCTGCTGTGCGTGTGGACCTTCAACTTCTTCGACCTGCCCTTTGTGCTCACGCAGGGCGGCCCGGCGGGCGCGACGAAGGTCATGCCCATCCTGGTCTATGAATCGGCCTTCGAGGACTTCCAGTACGGCTATTCGTCGGCGCTGGCGGTGGTGATGACGGTCATCAACATGGTTTTCGCCGTCTTCTATCTGCGCAGCTTGCGGAAATAAGGGGCGGACCATGCAGACACGACAGATCCTTCGATTGGGCATCATCTATCTGCTGGTCGGCATCGGCCTGTTGTTCATCCTGGGGCCGGTGTGTTACATGTTCACCATCTCCATCCGCAACAACGCCGACCTGTACGCCCGCCCGTTCGCCTACATCCCGCCCAATCCGACGCTCGACAACTACCTGAATGTGCTGCTGAACCGCACCAGCACGGTGAAGGCCAACTTCAGCGACGCTTTCGTGCGCACGCTGGTCGTGTCCATCTGCTCGTCGGTGAGCGCGGTGCTGCTGGCATCGCTGGCCGGCTATAGCCTGGCGCGCTTCCGTTTCCGGGGCCGCGAGCCGTTCGGCCTGCTCATGCTGGCGTCTCAGATGATGCCGGCGGTGCTCTTTCTCGTGCCGCTGTTCATCGTCTTCCGCCAGCTGAGGCTGACGAACAGCATCCTGGGCCTCATCCTGAGCTACCTGACCTTCGCCCTGCCGTTCTGCATCTGGATGCTGCGCGGCTACTTCGACTCCATCCCGGCGGAACTGGAAGAATCGGCCATGATCGACGGCTGCACACGGCTGCAAGCGTTGCGGCGCGTGGTGCTGCCGCTCGTTGCGCCCGCGCTGGTCGCCACCGGCGCGTATGCCTTCATCCTGGCCTGGAACGAGTTCCTGTTCGCCTTCATCCTGGGCGGCAAAATCCCGCTGCTGTCGGTGTCCATGTATGCGTTCATCAGCCAATACGGCCCGGAATATGGCAACCTGATGGCCATGTCCGTGCTGATTTCACTCCCGCCGGTCATCATCTTCCTGGTGCTTCAACGTTACCTGGTGGCCGGGCTGACGGCGGGCGCGGTGAAGACGTGACGACCGGGACGCGAGCAGCCGCGCGGCAATCGCGAATCGCTGACATTTACAACCCATCTTCTCATTCTGGAGTACACGCCTGCCATGTTCATCGAGACGTTGCTTAACGGGACCTGGGACCTGCGCGATGAAATCCTCAGCCTGGAACTGAGCCACGCGCCGCGCCTGTCCCACCTTGCCGACGGGTGGATGCCCATGCCGGTTCCGGGCGACATCCACCAGGGCCTCATCGCGACGGGGCGCATCAAAGAGCCGCTGCTGGGCTTGAACAGCTTCGACTGCCACTGGACGGAGTTCCGCTCGTGGTGGCTGCGCAAGACCTTCGACGCGCCATCCGACTGGCTCGACATGGACGTGATCGAGCTGGAATTGAACGGCCTGGACTCGAACGCCGAGCTGTTCCTGAACGGCGTGCACGTCGGATCGCATCGGAGCGCGTTCTATCCGTTTGTGCGCGACGTGAAGCCGTGGCTCGTCGCGGGCCAGAACGTGCTGCTGGTGCGGCTGACGGCGGGCGTCGAAGACGTGGCCGACGTCGAGGTTGAAGCGCCCGACGGCGTGCGCCCGCCCGGCGAAGCCGACCGGGGCCGCATGGAGCGCGGCGACGCGCGCCGCCTCGTCGTGCGCAAACCGCAATACTCGTTCGGCTGGGACTGGTCGCCGCGACTGGCGACAACGGCCATCGCTGGCGATGTGAAGCTGCGCGCGATGCGCCACGCCTGCATCCGGCATGTCAATCTTGTGCCGCACCAGGAGCCGGACGGCGGCGTCACTGTCGCGGCGACGGTGACCGTCGACCAGTTCCATTACTACAAGAGCAGCGAAGGTGTGGTGAGCCTGGCGCTGACCGACGCGCAGGGCCGCCGCCACGAGGCCAGCGCGCGCGCCGTGCTGCGTTCGGGCTACACGTTTGTTGAGCTGAAGATTCCGCTGCCCGATCCGCAGCTGTGGTGGCCGAACGGCATGGGCGCGCAGCACTTGTACCGCGTCGAGGCCGAGTTGGCGGTGGGCGAGCAGCAGATGGCCTTTGCGCCCTTCGATTGGGGCCTGCGCTTCCTCGATCTGGACACCGACGGGCTGTTCGCCGTCGTGGTGAATGGCAAGCACGTCTTCTGCAAGGGCGGCGACTGGATTCCCGCCGACGCGCTCTACGCCCGTACCGACGACGCGCGCTACGAGACGCTCGTGCGTGAGGCGCGCGACGCGAACTTCACCATGCTGCGCATCTGGGGCGGCGGCTGGTACGAGCGCGACGCCTTTTACCAGGCCTGCGACCGCCACGGCATCCTGATCTGGCACGACTTCATGTTTGCCTGCGCGCCCTATCCCGATCACCTGGAGAGCTTCCGCGCGCTGGTCGAGCGCGAAGCCGATTACCAGACCAAACGGCTCCAGCGCCATGCCTGTATTGCGCTGTGGTGCGGCAGCAACGAGAACAACTGGGGCTTCCGCGATTGGTGGTCGGACAGGACGCAGCGCGGCGCGCACCTGTACAACTACCTGCTGCCCAGCGTCGTCCAGCGCAACTGCCCGGAAGTGCCGTATTGGAACGGCTCGCCCTATGGCGGCGATGCGCCGAACAGCAGCGAGGTGGGCGACCAGCACTACTGGCACGAGGCGATGATGAGTCCCAAGATGGAGCGCCGCATCACGCC
>JADZBY010000054.1 GCA_020851855.1 Anaerolineae bacterium | reverse complement strand
CGGCGGCAAGGCGATGGGCGCAAGGGCTTCATGCGCCGCCGGGTTAGCGTATACCAGGCGGCCTTCCGCGTCGGTGGCCAGCACCGGGTCGGGCAGGCTGTGGAGCAAGGCAGCGTGCAGCGATGTGGGCGCAAGCGCCGGTGGAGAAGCCGGATCGTTCCGGGATGCCGAAGGTGCGTCACTCATGGGTCGTACTCGGCCTTCTGTGATTATGATGCGGCGGCGACGCTCAGACCAGGCCAGGATCGTCGTGTCGTGTACCGTTTCTGGAGAGTCACGTTAGCACGTGATTAAAAGTCGAGCGTGTCCTGTACTTTTGCCGCATTATATCTCGATTCCCGGTCCCTTGCAATTTGCGTCAGGCGAGCGGCGAGCCATCTCCGGAGCCGTTCCCGGAGCCGTTCAGCAGCCGGTGCACGGCCCCGTTCCGTTTGCCGGGGATGTACGTCTCCAGGATGGAATTTCCGATAAATTCACGAAGCAGGGAATCATCCGGCACGAGCGACGGATCGCCGGGCAGCACCCAGCTCAGGAACGCCAGCAGCCGCTTGGCCTCGATGTAGCGCGGCGACTCAGGGTCCACCTGGCGCAGCAGCGGCTCGGCAAAGGGCCGGATGACCGCCAGCTCGTAGGCCAGCCCGGTGTTGAACATCACGTCGGCGTTTTCCTGGTAGGGGAAGATCCACTTCTTCTCCCCGCGCCGCACACTCTCCCAGCGGTCGAGCGTTTCCTGGGCGGAATAACCCCGCCGCGCCGCATCGCGCACCAGCCGCCGCAAGAGCCGCACGTCGGTGGTCGGCACGCGGTTGTGCCGGTCCAGGTTGAGCGTGGTCAGCGCCGAGACGTAGATGCGGAAATACATCTCCGGCGGAATATCCGGCACAAGGCGCGGATTCATGCCATGAATGCCTTCCGCGATGATGATCTGGTCCCGGTTTAGCTGGACCGTCTCGCCCTCAAGGCGCTTGCCGAGCTTGAAATCGTAGCGCGGCAGCTGCACCTGGGCGTGGCTCATCAGCTTGAGCAGGTCGGCGTTGAAGCGCACCAGATCGACCGTCTCCAGCGCCTCGAAGTCAAACTCACCGTTCTCATCGAGCGGCGTCATCTCCCGGTCGACGAAAAAATCGTCCATCTGAAGCGTGAAAGGCTGGATGCCATAGGCCATCAGCTGCACGGCCAGCCGCTTCGAGAACGTCGTCTTGCCGGACGACGACGGCCCGGCGATGAGCACCAGGCGCAGCCCTTCGGCGTGCCGCCGGGCGATGGCCGACGCGATCTCGCCCAGGTAGCGCGAATGGAGCGCCTCGGCGATGAGCACTTCCTCGCGAAAGCGGCCTTCGCGCACGGCGAGGTTCAACCCGGCGAAGTTCTCCAGGCCCATGAGCGCTTTCCACGCCTTCGCCTGCTCAAACACGCCTTCGAGCTTCTCTTCGCGCCGGTACGGCGTGATGGCCAGCCCGGTTTCGCGCTGCGGGAACTGCAAGATGAAGCCCGACCCGGCTTTGACCAGGTTGAAGGCGCGCAGGCTGCCCGTCGACGGGGCCATGTAGCCGAACAAGTAGTCGGTCCGCCCGCGCAGGCTGTACACCGTCACGTAGTCTTTCTCGCGGCTGACCAGAAGGCGCACCATTTCCTCGTCGCCGGTGGCCTGGAACAGCGCTTCGGCGTCGTCCAGCGGCAGGGTGCGGCGCACAAACGGCTCGTCGGCCTCGACAATCTCCCACATGCGCTTGCGGATGGCGTCCAGTTCGTCGTCGCTGAAATTGGGCCGTCCGAGCGGCTCGCCGTAATAACCGCCGGTGGGGATGGAATGCTCGATGGCGATCTCGACGCCGGGCATCAGTTCGTGCACGGCCACGATGAGCAGGAACATCAGCGAGCGGCGGTAAATGCGGCTGCCGTCGCTGTCCTTCAGGGTCAGCGGGCGCACGGTCGCGTCGCGGATGATGGGCGTGGTCAGTTCGGTGAGCTGGTTGTCAACGATGGCGGCCAGGATGGGCTGGAGCGAGTGGTCGGGCGGATAGGCTGCCCGGATGAAGTCAAGCAGCGGCGTTCCCACCGGGCCGCTGTATACACCGCCGTCCACGAAGGTTACGCGCACGTCCTGCCGTGGCGTCGATGGCGCTACGGCGTCGATCTGGGTCTTTTGCACGATGATCGGGTTGCCTTCAAACAGTAAAACGGACAAGCTTGGTAATTTTAACACGATTATCGGAACCTATGGTATAAGTGTTCTGGCGGCGTACAGGGCAAACGCTTCAACAGTGTGGAGTGAGGCAGGCAGATGGAAAGCGCCTCACCCCCTGCCCCCTCTCCACGCGGAGTACCGCGTGGAGAGGGGGAGACAGCACGCCAGCCACGCTGACGATCTCCCCTCTCCATGCCGACGGGGTCCCCTTTGGGGTGGCGGACATGGAGAGGGGTTGGGGGTGAGGATGCTTTGATGCGATTGCCCCATGGCGGCGCGGCACACCTGTTCTGCGTTTCGGGCCGCGTTGCCAACTCACGATCCAGCAAAAAAGGACGACACGTGACCGACCTGATCCCTTATCAGCCCAGCGCCGCCGGCCCGCTTGAAACCGAAACGGTCAATGTGACGGTGGCGATGGCGGGCCTGTCCACACACACCCAGCGCGCCTACAAACGCTGGATTCGGAACTATCTCAGCGCGGTGAACCAGGTTTCGCCGAAAGAGATCGACCTGAAGAGCCTGAACGTGGACATGGCCGCCCAGAGCTTCGGCCCGGCGCCGCTCAAGGCGTGGTTGGGCAAGCTCAAGGCGGGCAAACTCGGCAAGCAGTCGATCATGCAGGCCAAAGCGTCGGTCGTGTGGCTGGCGCAATTCATGGCCGACCTGGGCCGCATCGACTATTCCGTGCCGAGCGGGCTGAGCCGCGTCAAAGCGCCGCGCGCCGAAACCGGCCAGCGCAGCGGCACATGGCTGACCCAGGACGAGATCCGCCAGTTATTGCTCGCCCTGCGCCGCGCTGAGGGTGGGAATAAAGCGCTGCTGACCCGCAACACGGCCATCATCGTCCTGATGGTCACCTGCGGGTTGCGCCGTGACGAGGTCGCCGCCGCCTTGTGGAGCGATCTGGCGCGCCAGGGCCGCAACAACATCCTGCGCGTGCACGGCAAGGGCGAAAAACTGCGCACGGTGAAAGTGCCGGACATGGCGCACCAGGCCATCGAGGCATGGCGCGCCTACCATCCGCTGCCCGAAGGCGAGCGCGCCGTTTTTACGCGAATCTGGAAGGGCGGCGCGGTCACCACGGACGGTTTGACCGACCGCGCCGTGTGGATGGTGGTCCAACAATCGGCCAAGCGCGCCGGCCTGCCGCGCATCTCGCCGCACGACTTGCGCCGGTCCTTTGCGCGCGGCGCGTATGAGGCGGGCGTCTCGTTCGAGCTGATCCGGCAGGCGCTCGGCCACTCCAACATCGCCACGACCGAGCGCTATGTAAATTCTGTGCTCGAACTGGACCGCGCCGCCACCGACATCTGGGCCACGATGCTCGATGAGGGCGAGTAGCGCCGCTGGCGCTTCAACCTTAATAGAAGACGGCGTAGTTGGGTGTTCCAAACTTGTAAAAAGTGCGAAAAGTGCGTTGCGAGCGCGTAAAATTGCGTCAGAATCCCTTGTCCATTGCGCTGTATTCCTTTATAGTGGATGTTGACCTCAAAGAAAAGCCAGCATAGGAGCCTCATTTATGCAAGGACGTGGCCTCAACCAACAAACTATACTCATCGGCGCCATTGTCTTTGTGGTTCTCGCTGCTGTCGTGATTGTGCTCGGCAGCGGCGGGAACCTCTTTGGCACGGCGGTCGAGACACCGACAGCAGTGGTGGAAGCGCCTACCGAGGTCCCACCTACTGACGTTCCACCCACCGACGTCCCGCCCACTGACGTCCCGCCTACCGATGTGCCGCCGACGGACATTCCGCCCACCGACGTCCCGCCGACGGACGTTCCGCCCACGGACGTTCCGCCTACCGATGTCCCACCGACGGACATTCCGCCCACGGACATTCCACCTACCGATATTCCACCCACCGACGCCGCAACGGAAACGGCGACCGAGGCGGCGACGGAAGTCGCGACCGAGGTAGCGACGCAGGCGGCGGTGGTCGAGACGCCGACGGAAGCGCCGCCGGTGCAGAATCCGCCGACCGAGATTCCGCAGACTGAAACCCCAACGGAAACGCCCACTGCGGAACCCTCGCAGGTAGCCACCGAACAAGTGTCGATCCTGGGCGCGCAGGCGACTGGCGCCAACCCGATCATCTCCATCAGCGGCCAGTGCTTCACCCCGGACGCCAACTCGGTGACGTTCACCGTCACGAACAGCGGCCAGGCCGACATGTTCGCGCCGGGCACGATGACGCTGTACCAGTTCGGTGCGCCCATCGGCTCGCAGAGCATCCAGCTCACCGCCGGACAGTCGATCCAGGTGACGCTGAGCGCCGTCGGCAACTCCGGCGTCGTGGTCAGCTACCAGACCTACAACCTGGGCGGCGGCACGGACGACTCCCAGGCGCAGGGCTTCCAGACCTGCATCGAGCCGAGCGGCACGCCGACGGTGACCAATACGCCGACGAACACCCGCACGCCAACGGCATCCTTTACGCCAAGCTCGACGTTCACGCCGAGCCTGACCTTCACGCCTTCCAACACGCGCACGGCGACGAATACGCGCACGGCCACCAACACGCGGACGCCGACCTTCACGCCGTCCACGACGCTCACCCCGTCGCAGACGTTTACGCCGTCGCAGACATTCACGCCCAGCAACACGTTCACGCCCAGCGCGACGTTCACCGCGTCGGCCACGCGCACGCCGAGCAATACGCCCACGGCCACCAACGAGCCGAGTTTCAGCATGTCTGGCAACTGCACGGCCACCACGGCGGGCGGTCTGCGCGCCGTGATCACCATCACCAACAACGGCGGTGGAACGAGCAGCAACGTGCTGGTCGAGATCGTGCGGGCCGATGGCGGCGTGGAAGTGTCCCGCAACTTGAGCTTCTCCGCCGGTCAGTCGCGCAACATCGTGGCGAACAACCAGCCCGGCACGCTAACGGTGAGGGTCAACGGTCAGGTGATCGGCACGGTGACGTGCCCGGACTTCCCGACCGCCACCTACACCTTCACGCCGTCGCTGACGTTCACGGCGTCCGCCACGCGCACGCCCACGTTCACCCGGACGCCGACGTTCACCTTTACGCCGAGCAATACGCCGAGCCTGACGCCCACGACTGCGCCCGATCCGAACATCGTGCCGGACGTCTCGTGCAACCCGACAGACCTGACCCGGTCGCGCTTCACGCTGCGTAATGTCGGCGGCGACATGCCGAACCCGGGCCAGTACTTCATCAGCGAGGTTGGCCAGCCAGAGCAAGGCCCGTTCAGCTTCCAGCTCAAGAGCGGCGAAGCTGTCGGCCCGCTGAATCTGGGCGGCAACGCGCGCGTCTACGGCAGCTACACGGCCACGAACGGGCGGACCATCACCTTCTCGTACCAGGCGGCTTGCCAGCCGCGCCCGCCGGATACGGCCACGCCGACGCCGACGAATACGCAAACGGCCACGCCGCACAACTTCCAGCTCAACCTGTCGCACATCGAGTGCGTCAACAACCAGGTTGAGATTCACTTCGTGCTGCACAACGTGCCCGACGGCGTCACGCCCGGCACGCTGACCTACACCTATGGCAGCATGGGGCCGACGCGCCGTACGGGCGGCATCTGGCACTACTACGACTACAAGCCCGATGGCGTCTACAACATCACATCCGCCACAGTCGATGTGGGCGGTGTGACGGTGACGCTGCACAATCCGGGCGACTACGCCGGCGATTACCGCTGCTCTGCGACGGCGACGCCGACCAATACCT
>JADZBY010000053.1 GCA_020851855.1 Anaerolineae bacterium | reverse complement strand
CGCACGGCGGCGCTGCCCTTCCCCGGCGGCATCTTCTCGCCGCTGCGCGCGGAGCTTCTGGCGGCGGCGGCGTATGGCATCCCGGACGCCGTGCCCTATTCGGCGGTGGACGCGGTCCCGGCGGGCCTGAATAGCGAGGACGCCGACGCCTTCGCGCTGGCCATGCGCGATGACCTCGTCTCGCGCGCCGATACGACGCTGGCCGTCATTGCCAAGCGCCTGGACGCTGCCGACGAGGCCCTGACGCGCGCCCAGAGCGGCAGCCTGACCGCCGACCAGCGCGCCGAGGCGGCCATGCAGGCCGGAAAGGCGCTCTTTGGCGACTCGTTCCGCGCCATCCCACTGTTCGCCTTTCACAACCCGGCGGAAGTGGCCAACGCCTATGCGGGCCGGGCCGGATTATTGGCCGGCGCGCCTGCGCTGGCCGTGGATGAATGGCTGCAAGGTGTGAGCCTGGTGCGCCCGAAAGCCGCCGCGCTGGAAACGCTGCGCCTGCTGGCCGAGGCCTTCGATCCGGCCAGCGCCGGTGCTGCCGGCGTGACTGTGATGCAGCTTCCGCATGGCCCGGCGGACCGCTGGTTGGCGCTGCCCTTTGACCCCAGCCAGCCCATCCCCGGCGACAAGCTCTCCATCCTGCTCCAGACGCGGCCCGGCTACGATCCGGCGCAGCCGCAGGGTGGGCTAATCCTGGACGAATGGACCGAGGTCATTCCCCGCCAGGAAGAGACGACGGGCATCGCCTTTCACTTCAACCGGCCCAACGCCGAAGCGCCCAACGCCCTGCTGCTGGCCATCGCGCCCGACCGGACCGGCGCATGGCGCTGGCAGGACCTCGTCGACTGCCTGCACGAGACGCTGGAACTGGCCAAACAGCGCGCCGTCGAGCCGGACCACATCGATAGGACAGCCTACGCGCAGCTTCTCCCGGCCACGGTGTCCGCCGTGGCGCGTGGTTTGGCGACCATCTCCCTGAACCTGAGCGCGAATCTCGTCGCCGCATCGCTCGTGTATAAGACGGAGAGCTGATCGATGGCCAGCACTGTGTTCAACGCCGTCCTGAGTCCGTCTCTGCCCGCGATCTTCCAGGCCCCGCAGCTGCTCAGCTTCGACCGGCTGGAGCCACGCGCCCGCACCGCGACATTCGACCGCTCGCTGCGCGCCGAGGTGCGCGACGCGCTCTGGATGCTGACCCGGCAATGGCAGTTTGGCGAGTTCCAGGGCGAAGACGCCGCCTCGCCGGTCTTCAGCCAGGTGGAAGTCGAGACGACGCGCATCACCCGTTACGCCGTGCGCGCCCAACCGGCGGTGGCCTATGATCCGGCGCTGCCGCTCGAAGTGCGCGTCGAGCGTGAGCCGGTCCTGGACCGTGCGCCGGGCCGCATCGACCTGCTGCTGCGCCTGCAGATGGGCCAGCACTGGCTGCGGCTGCTGCGCCACCCGTCATTTGCTATCGCGGGTGACTACGCGCCGCTGTTTCGGGCGGCGTTTCCCGTGCAGCGTGCGCCCGACGACGTACCCAATGCGGAACTGGCCAGCAACCGGGCCGCGTGGCAGCTTAACCATGCGCTGGCGGGGCGCGGCGTGGATGGTGGGGCGCTGTATGCGGCCCTTCGCGGCGGCGCGCTGGCCGAGGACGCCGCCGCCGACGGGCTGAGCGTCGCCCCGGCGGACCGCGCCGCCGTCGCGCTGGCCGCCCAGGCGTTCCTCGACCACTTCGCCGCCCTGTTCGTGCAGCCGGACGGCCCCGCCGACGACGCCTGGGCGTCCGAACACCTCGAATACCAGTTCGCCGTGGCCGCGCCGACGCCGCAGGGCCGCCTGACGCTCACCGCCGACGAGTACGCGCAGGGCCACCTGGACTGGTACTCGTTCGACATCGACCCGGCCCGCGATCTGGTCGACGCGCCCGGCGCGGTCATCGACGACGACGTGATCACGCGCGAAAAGCTGACGTTTCTGCCCGTCCCGGTGCGCTTTTCGGGCATGCCGGGCGTGCGCTGGTGGGAGTTTGAAGATGGCCGCACCGACTTTGGCGAGATCAGGCCCGACAAGACGGACATCGCCAAGCTGCTGCTGGCGGAGTTTGGCCTGATTTACGGCAACGATTGGAGCGTGATCCCGTATGTGGTCCCGGTGGGCAGCCTGTGCACCGTGCGGGGGCTGGCCGTCACGGATACGTTCGGCGAGCGCACCCTGATTCGGCCTGCCGGGCGCGGCCCCGAACAGGACTGGCACAACTTCCGCATGTTCACGCTGAGCACGCGCGGCGACCCGTCCCAGGCCGATACGCGCCTGTTCCTGCCGCCGTCCATCGGCAAAGAACTGGAAGGGCCGCCCATCGAGCAGGCGACGTTTCTGCGCGACGAGATGGCCAACATGGTGTGGGCGGTCGAGTCGATCCTGCCCAATGACCGGCTGGGCGGCATGAACGGCTATGAGGCGGCGCTGGCGCTGGCCGACTACCTGAGCCGCCGTCTGCCCGCACCGCCGCAGCCGCCGCTTTTGCCCAACGACGCGCTGATCCGCTATCTGGTCGGCACGGTCGTCCCGGAGAACTGGATTCCATTCATCCCGGTGCACGTCGGCGGCTCGAACCGGGCCATCCAGTTGCAGCGCGCGCGCATGGTGACGGCGCTGCTCGACCACCCGCGCGGCGAGGTGTTGCGGCCCGGCGCGCCCGGCTCCCCCTATTTTATCCACGAGGAAGAAGTGCCACGCGCGGGCGCTATCGTGACGCGCGCCTTCCAGCGGGTGCGCCACGTGGACGGGCGAACGCACCTGTGGCTGGCCCGCCGCAAGCGCGCCGGGCGTGGTGAAGGCTCCAGCGGCCTCAAGTTCGACCAGATCGAACCTCTCGCGCCGGAAGATTAGGGCTGGCCTGCAAAGTCGACATTTGACCCTCACTCCCCTACCCCTCTCTCCCTCAGGGCGAGAGGGGAGAAAAACGGGGAGAGGCCAAGTTTCCTCACCCCTCTCCATGAGGGAGAGGGGCCGGGGGTGAGGGTTTGCAGATGCCCGCGAGAGGAGTTCTGAATTTCTGGCCTCACCCCCTACCCCCTCTCCACGCGGAGTACCGCGTAGAGAGGGGGAACGCCGAAGCGAGAAGGGCCGGGGGTGAGGATAGTTTGAAGCGATTGCCCACACACGCCTCGGATTGACTTTTTGCGCTGCCTATCATATAGTCACAATGTCCGGACGTTTAACGGACAGGTGTCTTATTTATTTCAGCATTCAGGTAAATCTATGTCCTATTTTCGTGCCCTGCCGCTGCGGGCGATCAAGGCGCGCGGCTGGCTCCGACAGCAGATGCAGGATGACCTGGATTACGGCTTCGCAGGCCGTCTCGATGCGCTCACCGAGCGAGCGGCTACCGACCTGTTCGCGCGCCGCATCGAGTCCTCACAGAGCGAGTACGCCTGGTGGGACGGCGAGACGCGCGGCAACTGGCTGTGGGGCTACGTGATGATGGCGCACCTTGCCGAGCACCCGGCCCACATGGCGCGGGCAGGTGGGCTGGTCGAGGCGCTGCTCGCGACACAGGACCCGGACGGCTACATCGGCATCTACGGGCCGGAGTCGCGTTACCGGCACGCGCCGGGCGAAAACGGCGAGTTATGGAGCCAGGGTCGGGCGTTATTGATCCTGTTGGCCTATTACGAGCTGACGTGCAGGCCGGATGTGCTCGCCGCCGCAGAGCGCGCCGCCGGACTCACCATGCGGCAGTACGGCGCAGGCCGCCGCTACTTCGAGCCGGGCGCGAGTCCGTACACCGGGACCACCGGCCTGACGCACGGCCTGTGTTATGTCGACGCGATGGCCTGGTTGTACCGCCTGACCGGCGACCCGGCTTACCGCGACTTCGGCGTGTGGCTTTACGACGACTTCTGCCGCATGGAAACGCCTTTCCCGAATGATGACATGTCGGCGCGTAACGTGCTGGACGAGGGCCGTCCCTTCGCCGGGCACGCCGTGCACACCGCCGAGCACCTGCGCACCCTGCTGTGGGCCGCCACGGTCAGCGAGCGCGATGACCTGAAGGCTGTCGCCGCGCGGGCGCTGGCCAAGCTGCGGCGCTATCTGCTGCCCGGCGGCGCGCTCATCGGGGACGAGAGCATACACGGCTTTCCACGGCCCGACATGGGCTACGAATACTGCACCACCACCGAGTTGCTGCTCAGCCTCACGTCCGCCTACGGCATGTCGGGCGAGGCGTGGTTCGGCGATGTGGTCGAGATGCTGGCCTTTAACGCGGCCCAGGGCGCGCGCTTCGCGGATGGCCGGGCCGTGGCGTATCTCGCGGCAGACACGGCGCTTTCCGCGACGCGCGCGTTGCCGGATAGCTACGGCTTCCTGATCGATTTCTCCGGGCGGTACAAGTATTCGCCCACGCACGAGGATGTGGCGTGCTGCTGTGCGCCAAACGCGGTGCGCCTTTTGCCGCATTACGTGGCCGGCCTGTGGCGCAGGACCGATGACGGGCTGGCGGCGGCGCTCTACGGCGCGTGCAGCGTCGAGGTACAGGTGAACGGCGTGCGCGTTCGCATCAACGAGGACACGGACTATCCATTCTCGGACGAGGTGCGGATGACCATCACGCCCGATGCGCCGGTCGAGTTCGCGCTGTACCTGCGCCGACCGGGCTGGGTGCGGGAGATGCGCGTCGAAACGGATGCCGAGACGGCGCAGTCCAACGGCCACGTCGTCGCGCGCAAGGCGTGGCAGGCGGGCGACACGGTCCGGATCAGGCTGGCCAACGCCGTGCGCAGCGCGCCCTATCTGACCGGCGAGCACGCGGTGTTTTACGGCGCGCTGCAATTTGCCCTGCCCATCGCGCACCACGAGCGTGCCATCAAGGCGCACCCGCTGCCCGGCTTCCACGATTACGACGTGCTGCCGGAAAATGCCGCCCAGGCGCACACACCGCTCATCCTGAACGGCGCACGAGAGGGCCTGGGGCTGGCGGTGCAGCCGGACCCGGACGGCGATATGCTGCGGCCCTGGCACAAACCGCCCATCGCGCTGGCGGCGGGCGATGCGCGCCTGATCCCACTCGGCTGCACCGTGCTGCGGCGCGCTGCCTTCCCGGTGGTGGAATGAGGGCGACGCGCGGCGCGACTTGGTTCGCCAAACGGGCGCGTTTCGTTTAGGATCAGGCCGGTGTTGACCTGTGACGAAGTGTGAAGGAGCCTGTCTGATGCCCTACACGGCGGTTGCGACCTCGACCACGCCGGTCCTGATCATTTACCTGCTCGACGTGAGCGGCTCGATGAGCCAGATGCTGGGCGACCGCCGGCGGGTCGAGATCGTCTCGGACGCGCTGCAGGAGATCGCCACGGAAATGGTGGCGCGCTCCACGAAAGGCGAGCTGGTGTCGCCGCGTTACCGGCTGGCGGTCTACGCTTACGAGAGCCAGGTGCACGACGTGCTGGGCGGCATCCGCACCATCGACCAGTTCGTGCGCGACGGCGTGCCGGAGTTTGCCCCGCGCGGCGGCACAAACACGGCGGCGGCCTTCCTCGCGGCGGAAAACTTGCTCCAGCAGGAATTGCCGTACATGGCCGGGCATCCCGCGCCGCTGATCTGCCACATGACCGACGGCGAGTACCAGGGCGACGACCCGACGCCCATCGTGCAGCGCATCATGTCGCTGGGCACGCAGGATGGCGGCGTGCTGGTGGAGAACATCTTCATCTCGGACAAGCTGCTGCGCCATCCGGTTGAGGATGTGTACGGGTGGCCGGGCATCGTCAGCGAAAACGAGCTGGCGAACGACTACGCGCGCACACTGCTGCGCATGTCGTCGCCCATCCCGGACAGCTACCTGAGCGAGATGCAGGAGTTCGGCTACAACCTGCAGAGCGGCGCGCCGATGATGTTCCCGGCGCAGACCAAAGAGCTGATCCGCATGGCGTTCACCATGTCCGGCGCGACGCCGGTGGCGTAATTGGGCACGGATGGCGGTAGCGGGCGGCGTCTGGCCTGCTGAACGGGCGGCTCACGAGCCGCCCCTACAACACCATCGCGTGTAGGGGAGCGTTGCGACGCTCCCCTACACGCGAGCTGCCCGCCCATGTCTTCCGCCCGTTCTCCCCTGCCGCAACCCTCTCGTTCCGTCTATAATGGACCTACTTGGACCTATCCAAAGCGGATCGGATCGCGTAGCATGGGGATATACCATGCCATGACGAGTTCAGGACGGGGGATTGACGATGACGAACGGGCACAACGGCAAAAACGGGGCGGACAACCAGCCGTCGGATCAGGTGTTGCTCAATCGCGGCCTGGCGCAACAGCTCAAGGGCGGCGTGATCATGGACGTGGTCACGCCGGAACAGGCCAAAATCGCGGAAGAGGCCGGCGCGGTGGCCGTCATGGCCCTGGAGCGCGTCCCGGCGGACATCCGCGCCCAGGGCGGCGTGGCGCGCATGACCGACCCGGAGATCATCCTGCAAATCAAAGCGGCGGTGAGCATCCCGGTCATGGCCAAGTGCCGCATCGGCCACTTTGTCGAGGCGCAGATCCTCGAGGCCATCGGCATTGACTACATCGACGAGAGCGAAGTGCTCACGCCCGCCGACGAAGAGAACCACGTCAACAAGACCAGGTTCAAGGTCCCGTTCGTATGTGGCTGCCGCAACCTGGGCGAGGGGCTGCGGCGCGTCGCAGAGGGCGCGTCCATGCTGCGCACCAAAGGCGAAGCGGGCACGGGCGATGTGGTCGAAGCGGTGCGCCATGCGCGTTCCGTACAGCGCGAGATTCGCCGCCTGACCTCGATGGACGAGGACGAGCTGTTCACCTATGCCAAAGACATCCAGGCCCCGTATGCGCTGGTAGCCGAGGTGGCGAAGACCGGCAAGCTGCCGGTGGTCAACTTCGCGGCGGGCGGCGTGGCCACCCCGGCGGACGCCGCGCTCATGATGCAGCTGGGCGTGGATGGCGTGTTCGTGGGCAGTGGCATCTTCAAGAGCGGCGACCCTGCCAAGCGCGCCAAAGCCATTGTGCTCGCCGTGACGCACTACAACGATCCGGCGAAGCTGGCCGACGTCAGCCGCAACCTGGGCGAGCCGATGGTCGGCATCAACGTCTCCGGCATGGCCGACCGCGACAAGATCGCCGGGCGCGGCTGGTAATGTCGAGGCCGATCAGCCTATGATGGTCCTGGGCGTGTGGGAGTCGCGGCCCGTCGCGATCAGCGTCAAGCCCAACTGCCTGACGGTGAGCATCGACGGGCCGAAAGAAGCCCGCGTCTTCAGCTACGACTTCGCCGGGCGGCTCTGGACGGCGTTCCTGGACGGCGTCTCGTACCGGCGCGGCCTGGACGGCAAGATTCTGGCCAAGTGGCGCTTGCCCGGCGACGCCCGCGAGCGCCGTTCGCTCCTGGGCGACGAGGCGCTGCACATCGAAGCGACCGCCCGCCGCGAAGTCGAGGCGCTGTATGCCGCCATTCGCGACGGGCGCGCGGCGCTCAAGGGCAGCCTGCCGGAAGCCGGGCATCGCGGCTTTCAGCAGGCGCTCGCCTTTGACGCCGACGCTTCAAAGGCGGACGCGGCGCGCTACCGGCAGGTGTACAAGCCGGTGGGCATCTTGCCGCCCGATCAGTACATGGCCGTCGTCTTGCAGCTGACCGAAGGCTGTTCGTTCAATACGTGCACCTTCTGCACCTTCTACAAGGACCGGCCATTCCGCATCAAACGCCCGGACGAGTTCAAGGCCCACGCGCTCTCCGTGCGCGACTTCCTGGGCGACGGGCTGAGCCTGCGCCGCACCATCTTCCTGGGCGACGCCAACGCGCTGGTCGTGCCCATGCCCCGCCTGATGCCGCTCCTGGACGCCGTGCATGAGGTGTACGACGTGGAAGCGCTGGGCGGCATGTACGCCTTCCTGGACGGCTTCAGCGGCGAGAAGAAGAACGTGGACGACTACCGCGCGCTGCGCGCCGCCGGGTTGGAGCGCGTGTACGTCGGCCTGGAAAGCGGCAACGCCGACCTGCTGCGTTTCCTGCGCAAGCCGGGCGAGCCGGACGACGCCATCCACGCCGTGCGCGCCATCAAAGAAGCGGGCATTGCGGTGGGCGTCATCGTACTGCTCGGCGCGGGCGGCCACGAATACGCCGCGGCGCACGTGCGGGACACCATCGCCACGCTGAACGCCATGCCGCTCGACCTGAACGACATCCTCTACTTCTCGGAGTTGGTGGTCAGTGAAGGGCTGGAGTACGCACAAGATGCCTACCAGGCGGGGCTGAAGCCGCTGGCGGCGGACGAGCGCGCCGCCCAGGAAGAGGCCATCCGCGATGGGCTGCGCTTTGGCGACGAATCCGGCGCGCCGCACATGAGCCGCTACGACATCCGCGAGTTCGTGTACTGAGGCGGGCGCTTGCCGCTCCCGTCGCGCCGCCCATGAACGATCATTACCGGCTGGATCACTACCTCGCCGCGTGGCAGCTTTCCGATCCGCACTTTTTGGCGCAAACGGCCACCAGCCACATCTACACCATGACGCACGGCGCGCAGACCGTCGTGCTCAAGCTGTTGTCGCCAACCGAAACCGAAGAGCAGACCGGCGCGCTGGCGCTCCGTCATTTCGCCGGGCATGGTGCGGTGCACCTGCTCCGGTATGACGAGGGCGCGCACTTGCTCGAATACGCGGACGGCGACGAACTGGTGACGCTGGTGGAGCGCGGCGACGACGAGGGCGCGACGCGGATCATCGCAGAGGTGTTGAACCAGCTTCATAGCGCCCCGCAGGATGGCCCGCACGATGGGCTGTTCACCCTGGAGCGTTGGTTTCGGTCGCTGTTCCGCCGGGCGGCGGCAGAGCAGCAGGCGGGCGTCGCTTCGATCTTCGGGCGTGGTGCGGCGCTGGCCGAGCGCCTGCTGGCAGACCCACGCGACGTGCGCGTGCTTCATGGCGACATCCACCACCGCAATATCCGGCGTTCGGCGCGCGGCTGGCTGGCCTTCGATCCGAAGGGGCTGGTTGGCGAGCGCACGTATGACTGCGCCAACACGCTGTGCAATCCGTACCCGTTGACGGCCCTCGTCCACAATGAGGCGCGCCTGATGCGCAACGCGGCGATCCTCGCCAGTGCGCTCGACCTTGAGCTAGCGCGGCTGTTGGCCTATGCGTTCGCCTACATGTGCCTGAGCGCGAGCTGGTTTCTGGACGATGGTTCGTCGGATGGCGCGCGGTGGGCGCTTGGCGTGGCGGCGCTCATCGAGCCGCACATCGTGGGGATGATCGGCTAAGTACATCAGCTTGGTGAGGATTCAGGGTCGTTTCCCCCACCCCAACCCCTCCCCCATGAAGAGGGAGGGGCTAAGAGAGCCGGTTTTCCCTTCCCCTCTTGATGGGGGGAAGGGCAGGGTTAGGGGGTTTTCTTCCCTGGTTGTGGTACTACCTACTGGCAGCCCGCCCTTTCCCTCACTCTTCGAGCGCCGCCTGCGCCAGCCGCTTCTCGATCACGTCCAGGACGCGCTCCACGGCGTGGTTGCGCCCGGCCATATCCTGCAAGCGGTCCACGATGGCTTCCATGTCCGCGAAGTACGTCGTCCAGAACTGGCGATCCTCAATGTCTGCGGCGGCGGACAGCAAATGCATGCCCGTGGTGAACTGCTTCGGATTGCCGCCGCGCGTATGGTCCAGGAAGAAGGCCAGCGCATTGATCAGCGCCGGGGGATACAGGTAGCGCAGCCCTTCCGCGACCATGTCCAGGTGCTCCAGGTCATGCTCGATGACCAGCTCGGCGTGCCGGATCACGCGGTCGTAGTCGTCCAGCGTCCCGGCCATGCCCAGTGTGTGCACGATGGATGCCGAATTGCGCGCGCTCGTCTCGGGGTCATCCGCAACGAGGCGCAACGGATCGAGCGCCTGCGGGTCGGCGGCGAGCGCGTCGCGGCGGTTGTTCACCAGCCAGCGCAAGAGCACGCGGGCATTGCGCTGCGCGTTCGGGTCGGGATCGTTCAGGAAACCGGCCAGCCAGTGCGCATAGCGTGGGGCCTGGGCATCCGGGATGGCGTCCGGCGTGAGCGCGAGCGGCGAGAGCGCCGGCCCGGCGGCGAGAAAGGCGCTGCACTCGGCGGCGCTGGTCGGATAGCCAGCCCGTTCGAGCAACGCCACGGCGATCTGGCGCTCGTCTTGCTGGTCGAGGCTGAGGCCGCTCGCTTCTGCGCGGATCAGCGCGACGGCCAGCGTGTGGGCGTTCACTCCGGCCAATTCGGCGCGCGCCAACCCGGCCAGAACGCGGTGAACAGCGGGCGGATGAACCATCACAGGTCGTGGCGACTCCGTATTCCTAGCTCATTGGATACAAAAGGGCAGACGTGCGCCTGCCCTTGTCGTTCTCGATGCGCGGCTGCGGTGCGCGCCGGCGTGTGCTTACTTCATCGGCGCGGTGTCGTCGAACGCGGGCGGCATGGCCGGCGGCTGCGGGATGGCGCTCGTCACGCCCGTGTCGCTGCTCTTCTTCGGCCACGCGCTGATCTCCACCGACAGCCGCTCGAAGAAGCTGTTGGGCGGCAGCGCGCCCGTGCCATACGCCAGATCGATGATGCGCGCCTGCACGGTGAGCGTCTGCGTTTCGAGCATGACCGTGTCGCCCGCGCGGACGGGCACGGCCTCGCCCTTCGGGGCAAGTTCGGCGCGGATCGCCTCGTCGGTGAAGGCGTGCTCGCTCATCAGGACTTTGGTCACGGTGCGGATGTCGTTCTTGTCGAAGACCCACACCTCGATGGCGGTCACCTTTTTCGGCTCGCCCACGCCTATCGTTTTCGAGATGCCTGCGCCCGTCTCGCCCAGGAACTCGTTGCTGGGCGTCTCGATGCTGAACGAGTCGTCGTACATATCGTCGCCCATGATGTACGTGGACATGTACCGGCCCACGGGGTTGCCCAGGGCGGCGACGGCGGGCGCTGGGGCCGCAGGCGCTTCGGCAGCCTTCTTCTTCGCCTCTTCACGCGCCTTGATCTGCTCGGCGTGCACGCCTTCCGTCACCGTCGAGGGCGCGGACGAGCGGCGCTGAAGCAGGACGCTGATGGGGATGATCGTGTTGAAGATGACCAGCCCGCCAAAGAGCAGCGCCGGCACGATCAGGCACAAGAGCGGCGTCAGGTTGCTGTTGAAGAGCGTGGGCGTGATCTTGTTGAGCTGTTCCTGGTTCGTGGCGGCAAAGGGCTGAATGGCCTGGACCAGGGCCAGCTCCGGCCCGCCGGGCGCGGTCCCTTGCAGGTGCTCGATTTCCTTCTGGACAATCTCCGGGGCATTGCCGAGGTAGCCGAGCTGCAGGGTGACGTTGTTGGCGTTATCGACGGGCGAATAGACCGACGACGCGGCCTCGTACTGCCAGGCGGCCTGTTTCACCCACTCGCGCTTCCAGCTTTCGCCCAGGTGAACTGGCTCTGCCGCCGTGTACACATTGGGCGAAATGACATAGGCCCACAGGAAGGCCAGAATGATGCCCAGCAAGAAAGTGCCGACCGGCAGCAGCTTTCGGGGTACGCCCTGGCTGATGAGAAATGGGATGGTCTTGGGGTCGACCAACGTCCTGAGAGACTGCACGATCGATGTAGATTGCCGATTTGACATAGATCCAAACTGGCCTTTCTTCCTGGGGTCAGCGCCTGTGACCGGGATATGAGACCGACCGCGCACGCGCATCACGCACGATTGTATAAGATGCGTTTGTATCGGACAACCTACTGCCTCGCCCGGTTTACTTTTCACGCGGGGCATGTCCCATCCGACCTGCGCTCACTATATCCGCTTTCGCGCGGCGCGCAAGTCGGGGGCGAAAGGCGCACATGCGGATGAGGCAGGCCTCGTCCCGACGAGAGACGGTGTGGGGACAACGCCTGCGTTGTCCGTGCATCTCCATGCGTGCCCATGACCCTGGAAACGTGGACGACCATGACAACCTGATAAGGATGTAGGGCCATCTCCCCCACCCAACCCTTCCCCCATCAAGAGGGAAGGGCATCCAAAACCGGTTTTCCCTTGCCCTCTGCATGGGGGAAGGGCAGGGTTAGGGGGTTTTTCCTAGTTGGGCTGCTACAGGTGCTCTTCTTTGCCGCGCGCGCGCAGCATGGTCACCACGTCTTTCACGTCCTGGGCGCGGTCGCGGTGGCAGATCAGGATGGCGTTCTCGGCGTCCACGATGACCAGGTCGCTCACGCCGATGGTGACGACCAGCCGGTCGCTGACGATGAGCGTGCGGCGCGTATCGATCTGGATGTGGTCGGTGAATTTGCCGCGCGTCACGTTCTCGTTCTCGTCGCCCATCAGGACTTCGAAAAGCGTCGCCCACGTGCCCACGTCGCTCCAGCCGATGTCCACCGGGATCACGGCCATGTTGGGCGCGTTTTCCATCATGGCATAGTCGAGCGAGATACGCTCCACGGTCGGCCAAAGCTCGTCCATGCGCTCCGGCGCGGCCATGATGTCTTGCAGCACGCCGTACATCGCCGGGCGCTGGCGCTGAAGCTCTTCCAGGCCACGCTGTGCGGTCAGGATGAACATGCCCGCATTCCAGCTATACTGCCCGGATTGCAGGAAAGCGCGCGCCGTCGGCTCGTCCGGCTTCTCGGTGAAGCGAAGCGAGCGGAAAACCTCGAACCCTGTGCAATCGTCCAGTTTCTCGCCGCGTTGGATGTAGCCGAAGCCGGTGGCGGGGTACGTGGCGTGGATGCCCAGCGTCACGATGTAGCCGTTGTGCGCGTAGCGTTCGGCGCAGCGCAGCGATTCCAGGAAACGCTCCTCGTTGGCGATGTGGTGGTCCGCCGAAAGGATGGCGATCACCGCCTCGGGATCGCGCCGGGCGATGTGGAAGATGCCCAGGCCCGCCGCCGGACCGCTGTCCCGGCCCACCGGCTCCAGGATGAAGTTTTCAGGGGGCAGCGCGGGCGCACTCTCGCGCAGCGGCTCCTGCAGATCGCGCCCGGTAACCACGTAGATGCGGTCGGGTGGGATCAGGCCGTGCAGGCGCTCCACCGTCACTTCGAACAGCGTGCGCTCTTCGGTGAGCGGCAAGGTCTGCTTGGGACGGTCGCGCCGGCTGAGCGGCCACAGCCGTGTTCCCCCGCCGCCCGCCATGATCAACGCATACAAATGATCCATGACAATACGCCTCCTGAGCTTAACGATCCTGAATGGCCCGAACGTAGGTCAAAACGCCCGTCTGACGCGCCCATCCCTTCAGTTCGAGCATGGTCAGCGCGCCGGTCGCCTGATCAATGGGCAGGCCGGCGGCGCGCGCCAGTTCGTCAATGTGTTGCGGCCTGTCCGTGAGCGCGGCCAGAAGCGCCGTTTCCGCCGGGCCAACGTCCATGTCCAGATCGGGCAGCGGCTCCAGGTCTGGCGCAGATGGCGGCGGTTCGGGCGAGAAATGGGGCGGCGGACGCTGCGACGGGCCGTGCGGGCGGTGCGATACGGGCGCGGGCGCTGCCGGTTCCGGCGGCAGGTCAAGCTGAACAGGCAGCAGCAGCGCCTGGGCGATTTGCCCGGCGAACTCGACCGGCATCGCGCCATCACGGATCAGCCCGTTTGCGCCGCTGCTGAGCGGCGAGAGCGCGCTGCCCGGCACGGCGAACACCTCGCGCCCTTGTTCGAGCGCCTGGTGCGCCGTGATCAGCGCGCCGCTCTTCGCGCCCGCTTCGACGACGAGCACGCCCAGCGACAGGCCGCTCACAATCCGGTTGCGCGGCGGGAAATGCCAGCGTTCTGCCGCCACGCCGAGCGGCCATTCGCTGATCAGCGCGCCGCTGGCGGCGATTGCCTTCGCCAGATCGCCGTTCTCTTGCGGATAAAGCCGGTCAATGCCGCACGGCAGCACGGCGATGGTGCGCCCACCGGCGTGCAGCGCCGCACGGTGCGCCGCCGAGTCGATGCCGAGCGCCAGCCCGCTCACGATGGTCATCCCGGCGCGCGCGAGCGGCTCGACAAGGCGCTGGGTCATCGTCCTGCCGTAATCGGTCGCCATGCGCGTTCCGACGACGGCCAGCGCGCGATAGTCGGCCTCGGTGAGCGTGCCTTTCACGTACAGCAGCGGCGGCGGATCGGGAATTTCGAGGAGCAGGGGCGGGTAGCGCGGATCGTTCAGCGGCAGGAGCCACGCCCCGGCGCGCTCGACGGCCTGCAGGGCGGCGTCGAGGTCGAGCGCCTCACGGGTGGCCAGCAGCGCGCTGAGAATTTTCGGGGGCAATTCGGCGTGCTGCAAGGCGTTGGGCGTGGCCATCCAGGCGGCGCTCAGGCTGCCGAAGCGCTGGGCCAGCGTGCGGCCATGCGCCGCGCTGAATCCCTTCACCCGGTTGAAGCCAAGCCAATAGCGCACATCATCCACGCCGGGGCCATCCTGGTGCTGGTGCATGTTCGTCACGCCGGCGACGAAGCCTGTCGCACAGATTAGCAGCGCCGTTCGGGGCTGTCAAGCGCGCCTACGCCGGTCTGTCGGGCAACAGGCCGGGCAACGGACGGATGGTCATCTTGCCCGTTTCGGGGCGGATGCTGCGCACCACGTCGTCAATGGCCGGGATCATGACCTCGCCGCGTGGGCCGCCGCGCACAATGTACACGTCGTTTGCGCCCGTCTCGATGATCTCGGCGACATGGCCCAGCGATTCGCCGTCTTCGGTGACGACTTCCAGCCCGATGACCTGAAACAGGTACACCTCGTCCGGTTCAAGCGGCACGGCGTCGGCCAGCGACACCAGGACGTACCAGCCGCGGTAGCTGCTCGCCGTCTCACGGTCCTCGATGCCTTCCAGCCGGACCAGCCAGTAGCCCCGGTCACGCCGGGCGGCCATCACCGTGTGGGAGACGAACTCGGACGGCTCTTCAGGATTCTTGCCGAGGAAAATCTGGTCCAGGTCGCGCATCCGCTCCGGGAAGGCGGTCAGGAGTTGCAGGCGCATTTCGCCGCGTATGCCATGCGGGCGCATGACGCGGGCGATCACCAGAAATTGCGGCCCCGGCGCAGTCTCGCCAGGGCCGCTCATGTCGCTCATACCGCTCGTGTCGTTGCCAGGTTCGTCTGTCATCATCAGGCAGCGCGTGACGTCAGATGATCTCCAGGGTGACGCGCTTGGGCGGACGCGCCCCGCGCCCCATGTCCCGATCCTGGTCCTCGTCATAGCCGCCGGCCACGCGCAACAGCGAGCGAATGGCGTTGGCGACGCGGCCATCTTTGCCGATGACGCGACCCATGTCTTCCGGCGCGACGCGCAGCTCCAGGATCACCACCGAGCGGCGGTTGATCTCGGTCACGCTCACCGCATCCGGATTGTTCACCAGCGTCTTGGCGATGTATTCGACCAGCTCTTTCATGGTAAATTCCTGTTGTCGCCGATCTCGCGGATCAACGTGCCCTCACCCCCATCCCACGCGGGCGGAGCGAGGGAGAAATTCAGCGCTCAGGCTCAGGCCTGCTTGACGGCGGGCGCAGGGCGGCGGGTCTTCGGGTTGACTGCCGGCCTGGCCGCGCGGGCCGTTTCGGCTTCGGCCAGCAGTGTTTCGATGGCCTCGCCCTTGTGCAGGCGCGCCAGGCGCTCCAGCGTGCCGGCGTTCTTGAACAGGCGCTCGACGGCGGCGCTGGGCTGGGCGCCGTTGCGCAGCCAGTACAGGGCGCGTTCTTCGTCAAATTCGACGGTTTCCGGCTCGGTGCGCGGGTTGTAGTTGCCGATGATCTCGATATAACGGCCATCGCGCGG
>JADZBY010000052.1 GCA_020851855.1 Anaerolineae bacterium | reverse complement strand
TCCATGTCTGCCACCCCAGAGGGGACCCCGGCAGGCATGGAGAGGGGAGTGCGCCGGTCTTACCGCCGCGTTGTTCCCCCTCTCTACGCGGTACGCCGCGTGGAGAGGGGGCCAGGGGGTGAGGCTCAGAGTTCATAACAGCCTCCAGTCCGCGCTTACCTCTTAAATCCCATCAGCGTGGGGTGGCTCTGTGTCGACGCTGCTGCATTATCCCGGAAGCCAGCGTACCCCCTCTGGCGATTTCCCGCGATTCGCCTCAGCCCAACCGTGACGACTCTGTGACGCCCACGGTCTTGTGACGATTGACACAAAGCCCCCGGTGGCCGTATACTTCTCACTTTGGGCTGTTTCTCGCATATTGCGCTGTAAAATTCCACCTTTCTCAACAACGGGCAGGCATTCAACGGTTCAAGAGGAGGAATGGGTTGTTCCTCAGGTCCTTTTTCGCCAAGATCACGGAACTCTCGCTGCGATTCAAGTGGCTGACGATTGGGCTGACGGTATTGTTTCTCGTGCTGGGCGTTGTCGGTGCGGCCCAGTTGAAGCAAGAACTGCTCCCGAATATCGAATTTCCCCAGACCTTCATCGTCACCTTCCGGCCCGGCGCGAACAACGAAGACTTGCTCAATCTGGTCACCATTCCGCTTGAGCAAGAGCTGGCCAAAATCCCCGGCATCATCCCGGAAGGCCTGCAATCGACCACCGGCGCGCAGGGAGCGCCCGTCGCCTTCATCACGGTGCGCAGCAATTTTGGCATTCCGCAGGCGGGCATTCGCCAGCAGATCGACGAGGCCATCGAGCGCGTCACTGCGGACGGCGTACCGCTCGGCCTGGGCACAACCGCCGACCTGACGCCGGACATCATGACGCACGTGCTCAACAAAGCGCCGTCGATGTTCAAGCACTTCGAGGGGCGGCATTTGCTGGCCATGTCGCCGGATGTGCTCGAAGCGGCGCTCGCCCTGAATCCCGATTTTGTGAACGATATCGATGTGCTCACGCGCGACGCGCTGGCCGCCGAACGTGTGAACGCGGCCCTGGGCGGCGCGCCAACGGAGCGCGAGCCGGTCCGGCTGCCGCAGGCGTGGCGCGTTGGCGTCCCGGATGCCAACGGCAACCCGCAAGGCCTGCCCCGGCTGCTCAGCTTCGACCTGACCAGCGACATTCCCGTCGTGTCGGCCAGCGTCTTTGACGAATCGGGCAGCCTGAGCGCCGACGAATTGCGCGCGCTGGTCAATGACCGGATCGTGCCCGCCATCAAGGCCGTCGATGGCGTGGCGAATGTCGCCGTGGGCGGTGGGCAGGAAATCCCCGCCGACGTGATGGCCGCCGCCGCCGAACAGGCCGCCGCGCTGCGCGGTGGGGGCAGCAACGCCGAACCCGAAGCGACCGCCACCCCACAGCCAACGGCTGCGCCCGGCGACACCGGGAATGGCGCTGCGCAGGCCGAGTCCGCGCCCCGCCTGCCCGAAGCGTGGCGCGTGATCCGCGTCCTGGTCCTGCAACAACCGAACCCGTTGCCCGACCAGCTGCGCGATCAATACGGGATCACGGCCAAATTCGACAACGCGGACGACCTGCTGAGCGCCACGGACGCCGATGGCAACACCATCACGGCGGCGGAGCTGTTCAACCGGATCGTGACGCTCAACGCGCCGCTGGTGCGCCTCTCCACGTCGCCTGAAGTGCTCGACTACGTGCGCGAGCGCGAGCCGGGCTTCACCCAGGCGCTTGACGATGCGGCGCTCGAAGCGTTGGCCGATGTCCCGCTGCAATCCGGCGCGTGGAGCCAGCTTGCCGCACAGCCCGCGCTGCAATCGAAGGGCTTCGCCACGCTGCGCGATCTGGCGGCGCTCGGCAATGGCGGCGGCGCGGCGGAAGCGCTCAACAACATCGTGGACAACACCCCGCCGGCGTTCGGCAGCTTCGCCGTGCGGCTGGTGGACGGCCTTACGCCCGAAGCCGTGCGCTTCCTGGAGCGCGTCGAGCCGGGCTTTCTGAACGCGCTCAAGCCGAATGTGCTGCGCGCCCTGTCCGCCTCGACGCTGCGCAGCCTGCCGGAATTGATCGATGGCCTGTCTGACGAGGCGCTCAAGGCGGATCTGCGGGCCATCGCCGAGGGCGCGACTCCGTCCGCTGCCGAGACGCTGTCCGGCGGCGCAGTCGAGACGCTGCCCGACGATCCGAACGCGCCGGAACTGCCGGCCATGTGGAAGGCAGCGCCCGGCCTGTCGCTGAACACGGCGCAGGACTTCCTGCGTAAACCGTATGGGCTATCGGCGGGCGCATTCCTGAACGCCGCCGCCAATTCGCCCCAGGGCGGCGCGGCGATGGTTGCGCTGCTGACGCCCGACATCCTGGGCTACATCCAGGCCAACGATCCGACCTTCTTCGAGACGCTCAGCGACGCCACGCTGGCCATGTTCACGGCGGAGACGCTGGCCGAACTGCCCGCCGACGTGCAGGCCCGCCTGGGCAACGGGACCGTATTCCGGCCCACCGAGCGCGTGAGCCGCGCCGACCGCCAGGCGAGCATGATCCTGACCGTGAACAAAGAGCGCGAGGCGAACACGGTCCAGGTGTTCCACGCCGTCGATAACGTCTTCAAGGCCATCGAAGAGGAAAACCCGAACGTCCAGGTGGCCGTCATCTTCGAGCAGGCCAGCTTCATCGAAGAATCGATCAGCGGCGTGGCGCGCGAAGGCGGCCTGGGCGCGATCATGGCTGTCGTGGTCATCCTGCTGTTCCTGAACTTCAGCGTGCGCAGCACCCTGGTCACGGCGGTGAGCATCCCCACCTCGGTCGCCATCGCCTTCGTGCTGATGCGCTGGGTCCCGGAGAGCCTGAACGGCCTGATGATGCAGCCTGGCGTGAAGGAAGCCATGCCCGCCTTCTTGTTCGACTTCCTGACGCGCCTGTTCCCCGGCAGCATCTCGCTGAACATCATGACGCTATCCGGCCTCACCGTCGCCATTGGCCGCGTCGTGGACGACTCCATTGTCGTGCTGGAGAACACGTACCGGCAGCTTCAATCGGGCGTGCCGCGCCGCGAGGCAGTCCTGAAGGGCACGCGCGACGTGAGCCTGGCCATCTTCTCCGCCACGCTGACCACCATCGTTGTGTTCCTGCCCATCGGGTTGACCGGCGGCATCGTGGGCGAGTTCTTCCTGCCCTTCGGCATGGCGGTGTCCTACGCCCTGGGCGCGTCGTTCGTGGTGGCCATCACCGTGGTGCCGCTGCTCGCCTACCTGTTCATCGATCCGAAGCACCTTCCCGAAGAAAAAGAGGGCCGTCTCGAATCGATCTACCAGCGCGCGCTGGGCTGGGCGCTCACTAACCGGCTGGCGGTGCTGGCCATCGCGGCGGTGACGTTAGTCATTGGGTTGTACATCTTCACCCACCTGCCGACCACGTTCCTGCCCGCCGTGGGCGAGCCGCAGATCAACGTCACGGTGGAACTGCCCGAAGGCACGCCGATGGCCGTCACCGACGCGCTCGTCCGCGAGATGGAAGACTATGTCGATACGTTCCGGGACAAGGGCGTAAAGCGCTACCAGACCGTCATCGGCAGCGGCGGCCAGTTCAGCGATCTGGCGGCCTTCCTGGGCGGCGGCGCGTCGATCTCCGAGTCGCAGGCGTCGATCACGGCGCTTGTTGACCCGTCGCAGGGCGATCTGGCAGCGATGACGGTCCAGTGGCGCACGAAGGCCAGCGAGATTTTCGGCTCGGAAAACGTCACTGTGTCGCGGGCGTCGCTCAGCGAGCAGGGCTTCGGCGGCTTTGCCGTCGTCGTCAGCGGGCCGAAGGACGTGCTGATGGAATATGACCCGATCATCGCCGAGACGCTGTCGGGCGTGCCGGGCCTGACCAACGTCACCAGCTCGGCTAACCTGGTGGGCGACGCGCCCTCGTACCTGCGCGTCGGCCAGACGGACGCCATCCAGTACAGCGCCGAGCTTGA
Organism: Anaerolineae bacterium; assembly: GCA_020851855.1. GTDB lineage: Bacteria > Chloroflexota > Anaerolineae > Aggregatilineales > UBA2796 > JADZBY01. Next base: position 1,904 of record JADZBY010000052.1, on the reverse strand, counting down.
GGCGACCGATACGCTGGGAGTCACCGCCGACGCGCTGACCGCGGTCAAGGCCATCCCCGGCCTGCCCGCATCGCTCACCGTCAGCCAGGGCTTCCAGTCCCAGATGCAGACCGAAGGCTTTGCCCAGACCTTCTCCGCGATGGGCGTGGCTATCGTGGCCGTGTATGTGGTGATGGTCTTCACCTTCGGCTCGCTGGTCCACCCGTTCACCATCCTGTTCAGCCTGCCGCTGGCCGTGGTCGGCGCGGCAGTCGGCCTGTGGCTCACCAACCGGGTGGTGGGCATCTCGGCGCTGGTCGGTTTGCTGATGCTGGTCGGCATCGTGGTGACCAACGCCATCGTCATGATCGACCGCGTGCAGCAGAACCGGCGCGAACGGGGCCTGCCGCCGCGTGAGGCGCTGGTCGAAGGCGCGCGCACCCGCCTGCGCCCGATCCTGATGACGGCCATCGCCACCATGTTCGCGCTGCTGCCGCTGGCCATCGGCCTGTCGCAGGGCACGATCATCGCCGCCGAACTGGGCACGGTCGTCATCGGCGGCCTGTTCAGCAGCACGCTGCTCACCTTGCTGGTCGTGCCGGTCGTGTACAGCATCTTCGACGGCCTGCAGCGCCGCGTCACCGGCGAAAAGGACCGGGCGAAAACGGCGACGGCCCCGACCGGCGATTGAGCGATTGCTCGCCGCCCGACTTCCTGTTACCCTCACCGGCCAGCCTGCGCGCTGGCCGGTTTGTTATGGGATAAGCTGAACTCCGAGCAGTCAGGGCGATTTCGCAGATTTATACACGCGGATTTATACAGGGCGCGTCGCGACGCGCTCCTACAACGGCAGGTGTAGGGGCGGCTTGCGAGCCGCCCGCACGATGGACCTGTGAACTGTCCGGAAACGGATGGTCCGGCTTCTTCTGGGCTTGGGACAAGGTAAGGAGCGTCTTGGCATGGCGGAAATGGCGGAGAACCTGCTCGTCACGGTGAACGGCGGCGTGTGCACCATCACCATCAATCGGCCCGGCGTGCGTAACGCGCTCGACGTGGACACGGCAAAGGCATTGCGCGCGGCGCTCGATGCGGCACAACGCCGCGACGAGACGCGCGTCGTCGTGCTGACCGGCGCAGGCGGCGCGTTCGGCTCCGGCGCGGACATCAAGGCGGCCATGAGCGCCGCGCCCACGCCTGCCCAGGCCCATCAGGCGCTAACCGACGCCTACGCGCCCGCCATCCAGGCGGTGTACAGCTTCCCGTGGCCGGTCATCGCCGCTGTGGATGGCCCCGCCGCCGGGATTAGCTGCGATCTGGCGCTGGCGTGCGACGTGCGGCTCGTCTCGGCGCGCGCCGTCTTCATGGAGTTGTTCATTCGCATGGGCCTGATCCCCGATGGCGGCGGCACGTACCTGCTGCCGCGCCTGGTCGGGTTGGGGCGCGCCCTGGAATTGATGCTGACCGGCGCGCGGGTCGAGGCGGACGAGGCGCTGCGCATCGGGCTGGCCAACCGCAGTTTCCCGGTCGAGACGTTTGCGCAGGACGTGGCCGCCTTTGCCGCCGAGATGGCCGGCCAGTCGCCGCTGGCGCTGCTGCGGGGCAAACAGGCGATGAAAGCGGCGCTTGAGGACCGCTCGCTGGCCGACGCGATGGCCCGCGAGGCGGCGTTTCAGCGTGAGATTCTCGAAGGCCCGGACGGGTTCGAGGGCTTTCTGGCCTTTGTGCAGAAGCGCCCGCCGCAGTGGTCCTGGACGCCGAAGCGAGGGTAAGCCGACCTGACACAGGTGATCGCGGCGAATCTAGAGTGTGTCTGCAAACCCTCACCCCCGGCCCCTCTCCCTCATGGAGAGGGGTGCGGAAACCCAGGATTCCTGCTTTTTCTCCCCTCTCGCTCTGAGGGAGAGAGGGGCCGGGGGAGTGAGGGT
>JADZBY010000051.1 GCA_020851855.1 Anaerolineae bacterium | reverse complement strand
TACCCCCTTTCCACGCAATATTCCGCGTAGAGAGGGGGACTTGTCCGCGGCTGAAAGGCCGGCGAACTCCCTCTCCATGACTGCCGGCATCCCCTTCGTCTATCTGGCCGGTGTCCGCCGCGTATAGTGCGTGACCCCCCTGGTAACCGGGCGCGGATCATCAAGGCGCGCGCGCCACGACGCGCACCGGCGCATGGCGGCGTTGTAGGGGCGGCTCGTGAGCCGCCCGGAAACCTGAACACCTACGTTATACAAAATATGAGCAATAAGTAAACAAACACTTGACATACTCTATTGACTGGCGTATGATACCTACCGAAAGTTAGGTAGGCAGACGATGACTGGCAGGCGTATGAGCGAGTCGCGGGAACGGGTGTTGCAGGCGGCAGAGCAGCTCTTCAACGAGCGCGGATACGCCGCCGTCACGCTGCGCGACATCGCCGACGCGCTCGGCGTGCGGCAGGCGTCGCTCTACTACCACGTTCCCGGCGGCAAAGAGGCGCTCTTCATCGAAGTGTGTGAGAAGGGCTTCGACCGCCACCGCGCCGGCCTGGAAGAAGCGATCCGCGACGCCGGGCCGGAGCCTCGCGCGCAATTGCGTGGGGCCGCCCGCTGGATGTTGTCGCAGGCCATGCCCGACCTGGGGCGCATGATGAACTCGGACATGCCCGAAATCGCCGAGGCGCACGCGCACCGGCTAACGCGCATCGCCTTCGAGTCGCTGCTCGTGCCCATCGCAGGCATTTTCGAGCGCGCGCCGCGTCGCGAGGCATTCCCGGCGCGGCAGTCCACGCTGCTGGCGGGCGCGTTCATCTCCGTCATCGCCAGCGTGCGCAGTCTGCCGGCGCATTTCAACGCGCCGCCCAAGCCCGACATGGCCGACATGCTGATCGATGTGTTCCTGTACGGCTTAATGCCGAGACAAGACCCGGTCTGAAGCTCAGAAACTACCGACGCACGGGCCGCAAAAGCCCACCGGAGAAAAGGTACACCATGTCCACTCGTGAAATCGTCGCAGAAGCCCTCGTAAAACAGTTCGGGCAGTTCCAGGCGGTCAAAGGCGTGTCGTTCAAGGTCCATTCCGGCGACATCTTCGGCTTCCTGGGGCCAAACGGCGCGGGCAAGAGCACCACCGTCTCCATGCTCACCACGCTCTCGCTGCCGACTGCGGGCCGCGCGACGGTTGGCGGCTACGACGTGGCCACGCAGGCGGGCGACGTGCGCCGCATCGCGGGCGTCGCTTTGCAGGAAGTCGGGATTGACCCGCTGATGAAGTCGCTGGAGCTTCTGACCATCCAGGGGCAAATCCTGGGGCTGAGCCGCAAAGCCGCCCAGTCGCGCGGCAAAGAACTGCTCGACATCGTGAAGCTCTCCGACCCGGCCATCATCGACCGCCGCGTCGGCAAGTACAGCGGTGGTATGCGCCGCCGCCTTGATCTGGCGCTGGCGCTGGTGCACGAGCCGTCTGTGTTGTTCCTGGACGAGCCGACCACCGGGCTTGACCCGGCCAGCCGCCGCGACGTGTGGGACGAGGTGCGCCGCCTGAACAAGCGCCTGGGGGTGACCATCTTCCTGACCACGCAGTACCTTGAAGAAGCCGACGAACTGGCCGACCGCATCGCCATCATCGACGGCGGCGTGATTGTGGCCGAGGGCACACCGGGCGACCTCAAAGCGCAAATTGGGACCGAGTCGATCAATGTCGCCTTCCGCGAGCTGGAAACGGTGGATGAAGCCACCCGCGCTGTGTCTGACATGGCGACGCGCGTGCAGGCCGATGGGCATGTCCTGCGCCTGTACATGAGCAATGCAGCGGCGGCGGTCCCTGCCGTGGTCAGCCGTCTGCAAAACGCTGGGCTGGACATGGTGTCGCTGACCCTGACGCAGCCCACGCTGGACGACGTGTTCCTGAAGGTCACCGGCAAGCGTATGGCCGTCTCCGAGGACAAGCCGAAACCAGCCAGCAACCGCTGGGCGCGCGCATCCTGACGCGAACGAAGAGTCCTGTAGAGCAATCATCCTGGTCCGATGTTGAGGAGTGTGTCGCATGGCAATGGAAATCACCCGCACCCCGGCTCTCCCGTTTGAGCGTCAGCGCCGCCAGCCCGGAATGCCGTTTCTCCTGCAAGTCTCCACGCTGACCTGGCGTTACCTGGTCACCGTGTTCCGCACGCCGACCGCCGTCATTCCCGGCCTGCTGATCAGCGTCTTCTTCCTGCTCGTGTATAACTCGACGCTGGGCGGCGCGTCGAACTTCCTGCCGGGGCTGGCGGGCAAGAGCTACCTGGGCTTCATCCTGCCGCTGTCCGTCGTCAGCGCGGCGCTGGGCGGTGCGGGCGTCGCCGGGCAGGCCATCGTGCGAGACATCGCGACGGGCTACTTTGACAAACTGATGCTGACGCCGGTCAACCGGGTGGCGCTGCTGCTCGGTTCGATCCTCGCCGGGGCGGTCATCCTGGGCCTGCAAACCGTGCTCGTCACCGGCCTGGGCGTGCTGATGGGCCTGCGGCCTGAAACCGGCGTCCTGGGGATCATCGCCATCATCGGGATCGCGCTGCTGCTGGGCACGGGCTTCGCCAGCTTCACCGTGGCGGTGGGTTTGCGCAGCGGCAATCCGGCGGCGACGCAGGGCGCGAGCTTCCTGTTCTTCCCGCTCTCGTTCCTGACGGCGACCTTTGTCCCGCTGGCGCTCCTGAGCGGCTGGATCAAGACGGCGGCAGAGCTGAACCCGATCACGTACATCCTGGAAGCCATGCGCGTCATCCTGAACGACGGCTGGCAGGGCGACGTGATCCTGCGCGGTGTGCTGGCGTGCCTTGCGCTGGGCGTGGTGGCCTTGGCCTTTGCCATGAGCAGCCTGCAAGCGCGCACCCGTCGCAAGTAACCGGCCCGACCAGACCAGCGCACCTCATCCCATCGTACCGTCCTTTTTCGTGTGCATCTTCCTGGGCCAGACCTCACACGTCCGGCCCAGGCCAGACCTTGACTAGCTCCAGATTTCAGAAGGAACAAGATCATGTCTCGCTCGGCTTCCCAAACCTCAGACATCGTGCGCCAGGCTGTCGTCCTGGTGGCCGCCATCGCCACGTTCATCTTCAACTTCGCCTCGCAGGCGCTGCCCATCGGTGGGCGGACCAGCGCCGACGTGAGCAATACGTACTCGACGTTCTTCACGCCCGCTAACTATGCGTTCGCCATCTGGGGCCTGATCTACATCCTGCTCATGGGCTTCGCCGTCTACCAGGCGCTGCCGGCGCAGCGGGAAAACGCCAGCCTGCGCAAGATCGGCTGGCTGTTCGTCCTGACCTGCGTCCTCAATATGTCCTGGATCACGCTGTTCCAGTATGACCAGATATTGATCGCTACCGGGCTGATCATCGCCTTTCTCGTGGCGCTCATCGCCATCTACCTGCGGCTGGATGCGAACCGCGCCAACGCCTCGACCGCCGAGCGGCTGTTCGTGCTCTTGCCCTTCAGCGTGTACCTGGGCTGGCTGAGCGTGGCGACGATTGCCAATGTCGCGCTGCTGGGTGTGGCGCAGGGCTGGGGCGACCCGCTGGGCATCGCCGCGCCGACGTGGGCCGCCATCATGCTCGTGGTCGCTACGCTGGTGGGCCTGATCATGGCCATCACGCGCCGCGACGCTGCCTACGTGGGTGTGTTCGTGTGGGCCTTCACCGCCATCATCAACAAGCAGGCGGATGTACCGGTGGTGGCCACGACGGCGGTGATCACCGTCGTCGCGCTGCTCGTCGTGCTGGCCGCAAGCGTCCTGCTGCGCGCCCGTCGCCCACAGCGCCTTGTGCCCGGTCGGGCCTAGAGGGTGTTATGAACTTCGCACGGCGGACATTGCCCAGATAGACGATGTCAATGCCCGGACCTCACCCCTGGCCCCTCTCCATGCCTGCCACCCCAGAGGGGACCCCGGCAGGCATGGAGAGGGGGTGAGGCCGGAAGTTCATAACAGCCTCTAAGTTCCCGTCGCGTTTTCCGGCCCTGATGCACAGGCGTCAGGGCCACCCGATAACCTTCGAGAGGAACATGCCATGTTGAAACTAGCCAGGGCGGTGGAACCCGCCGCCAAGAAGCTCGCGGTGGGCGACAGCGCGCCGCATTTCATCCTGCCCGACCAAGACGACCGGCCCACACACTTAGCTGACCTGCTGGGCAACGGGCCTACCGTCCTGTTCTTCTACCCGAAAGACTTCTCACCCGGTTGCACGGCGGAAGTGTGCGCCTTCCGGGATAGCTACGCGGCGTTTCAGGATGCCGGGGCGACGGTGATCGGCGTCAGCGCCGATACGCCGGAGTCGCACCGGGGCTTTGCGGACCGCCACC
>JADZBY010000050.1 GCA_020851855.1 Anaerolineae bacterium | reverse complement strand
CGGGGCGGCGGCGGAGTATGCGCGCGCGATTGCGCCGGTCTTCGGCCAGTTTGCCGCCGACCTGGCCCGCTGGGCGACGGCGTGCGCCGCGCTGCACCGGCGTGGAACGCTGCATGATCCCTTTGACGTGACTGTGCCTGATTCGACCAATCCGGGCGCACTGGCGGGCTGGACAGCGCTCGACGTTGGCACAGGGACCGGCGCGCTGGCGGCGCGCCTGGGCGGCCCGGCGCGGCTGGCGGGTGTGGACCTGTCCCCGGCCATGCTGCGCGCCGGCTCAGGCCAACTCCCGCTGCGAGTCCAGGCCGATGCGCACCGGCTGCCCTTTGGCCGGGGCGTGTTTCACCTCGCCTGCGCGTCTTTTGGCCTGAACCTGTGCGATCCGCGCCCGGCGCTCGCGTCATTGGCTCGCGTGGTGCGTCCCGGCGGCTTGCTCATCTTCCAGGAATGGGCGGCGCTCGACGCGCCGGGGCGCATCGTGGACGAGGCGCTGGCGGACGTCGCGCCAGACGACGTTCCGGGCCACGACGGGCCGATCCGCGACATGCTGGAGCGCGAATCGCCGTGGGTCGCGCGCTTGCAGGACGCCGAGGACTATTACGACGCGCTGAAGGCAGCCGGGTTCTCGCTCGCCTGGGCACAAGAAGGAGTCTTCGCCACGGCGCGGCTCGATTCGGTAGAGGCATTTCTCGGCTGCAAGTTCGCGTGGCCATGGCGGCGGCTGGTCCTCGACGCGCTCGACCCGGCGGCGCGAGGGGCGCTCTGGGCGGCGCTGCGAGATGCGCTGCGGCCCTTCGCCCGGTCCGATGGCGGCTTCGACTGGTCGCCGCCGCTCTTCCGCGCCTGCGCCGTGCGCTGAGGTGCGGCCCTCACCCCCTGGCCCCCTCTCCACGCGGAGTACCGCGTGGAGAGGGGGAACGGCGCGGCGAGAGGGTGGGCATGCCCCCTCGCTATGGCTGTCGGGTTCCCTCTGAGGTGACAGTCGCAGCGTGGGGCCAGGGTGAGACTCCTACTGTGCTTGCGCGGTGGCCAGTTTGGCAAACTCGCGCACCAGGCCGAGCGCCCGGTCGGTCTTCTCGATGGAGCGCATCGCGTCCGTCTCGATGCCGGTCAGGGCGCGGATGGCGTCGATGGTCTCCGGTACGACAATGGCCTGGTTGTAGACCTGGTAGTTGTAGAAGACTTCCGTATCCACCACGGTCAGGCCGTCTTCCCACAGGCCAACTTCCCACATGTCACCGCGCGGGCGGCCCAGGTCGGACATCATCTCCAGGGTGGTATTTAGCGCGACCATGCCCTCGGCCATCTTCAGGAAGGCGATACGCGGTGCGGCGCGGAAGGCGGCCAGCACCTCATCCCGGCTGGCGGGGCGCGTCAACTCCATGCTCCAGGCGTGCAGGTGGCTGGTCGTATGCGCGGCCACCACGGCGAGCGTCACCACGTCCAGATCGAGGATGACTGTCTGGGCGTCCGGCCCCTGGTGCGACGGGATATGCTTTTCTGGCACGACGGTGTTCATCACGCCACTGTGATCCGATTCCCAGGGATCCGTGGCGCGCCGGATCAAGACGCCGCGCGCCCGCTTGAGCAAGCCCGCCGTGCGGAGCGCGCCGAGCGTGCGCACGATGCTCGTCGTATTGCACGAGACGACACGCGTCGTCTCACGCCCCAACGCCGAGGCGTAATTGGCCTGGGCCACAAACGAATGCCCGGTAAGGCTATGCTTCTCGCCGCCCTGGAAGATGGATTTCACCCCGGCGGCCCGGTATCTCTCCAGGTTGGACGCCGCGACCTTCTTCGGCGTTGCATCCGCAACCGCATCTACTTGTCCCAGCAGATCGTTCAGCTCACCGGCAACTGGAATGCCCGCCGCACGCATCTGCGCGGCGGCTTCCGGCGTCGAGGCGTAGACCGGGTATCCCCTGTCCACGGCGACGCGAATACGCCAGTCCGCAATGACGTCAGCTACGCCTACCAGTTCCATGTCGTCCTGGGCCGCGACCGCATCGGCAATACGCTTACCGATGACGCCGTAGCCATTGACCGCCACCCGGACCTTCTGCTGTGCCATGTTGGCCTCCAGGCAAAACAACTCACCCTGTTACACAGCAGAGACGTATTGACGCGAAAACTCCTTACCGGGTTCTAATCTTCGTTCCACTCTATCCCTGCCACGCGGCCAGCAGGTCGGCCAGGTCCTCAAAAACGGCGTCGGGCGTCGCCACGGTTGTCCCTTCGGGGGCAGGCGCGGCGGGCACGCCGGACAGCACCAGCGCCGTGCGCATCCCGACCTGTACGGCCCCGGCGATGTCCGTGTCGAGGCGATCCCCGATCATGAGCGTGCCGGCGGGCGGCGCGCCGAGCCGTTCCAGCGCGGCCATGAACATGGCAGGCTCCGGCTTGCCGAGCACCACCGGCTTGCGCCCGGTCATGGTGATGAGCGCGGCGAGCTGGCTGCCATTGCCGGGCGTGATCTTACCCGCCGAGGGGAAGGTCGCGTCGGCGTTCGTGCCGATGAAGTCCGCCCCGGCCATGATACGCTGCCCGGCGATGGCCAGTTTTTCATAGGTCAGCGTCACGTCCAGCCCGACGACGACCACAGTCGCCCGGTCCGGGTCGATCACGTTGCCGCGCGCGGTGAGAAGCGCCTTCAGGCTGTCGCTGCCGATGACGTACAGCGGCGTGCCGGGCGGGTAGTGCCGCGCCAGATAGTCCGCCGTGACCGCCGACGAGGTGACGACGTGCTCGCCGTCGATGGGGATGCCGGTGGCTTCCAGCCGCGTGACGTATTCGGCAATCGTGCGCGTGCTGTTGTTGGTCATCGCCAGGTACGGGATGCCGCGCTCGCGCAGGAACAGGAAGAAGTCCGGCACGCCAGGCAAAATGTCGTGGCCGCGCCATACCACGCCGTCCAGGTCGAGCGCCACGGCCCGGACGGCGGCCAGATCGAGTCCTTTGGTCTTGTTCATCGTTGCGTCATGAGTTCCCAAAGCGCGTGCGCAGAAAGTCGAGGGCGACCGGGTCGATACGGTCCGGGTGATCGTCGGGGGACCAGCGCTCTTCGAGGTTCTCGACGCCGACCAGCGCCCAGAACGCCTCGCGCGTGGCCTCGTCCCACTGGCCGTTGACCGGCCCGTCGTAGTGCCCGGTGCGGCACAGGATGTCCTGAAGCTCGACGGCGAGCGGCCCGTCGATGGGCAGGCGCGCTTCGGGCGGACTCTTCTCGAAGTACAGGCGGTGCAGGCTGAGCAAATCGCCCAGGCGCGCCACCGGGTCGGGGTCGTCGTCCACGCGCAGATCGATCATGCGGTCGCCGTCGCCGCCATACGCGCCGCCGGCCTTGACCACGAGCAGCCCGGCAGACTGCCGCCCGCGCCGGTCGCCGCCCGCCAGGTCGCCCGCCCGGAGCGCCGCCACGAGCCGTTCGGGCAGCGGCCCCGCCG
>JADZBY010000049.1 GCA_020851855.1 Anaerolineae bacterium | reverse complement strand
GCCTTTGCCATTCCGCCGCTGCTGGTCTTTCAACCGACGCTCGAAAACTACCGGATCGCCTTCAACGAATCCGGCTACGTCGGTCACCTGATCAATACGCTGGCCATCACCGGCTTCTCCACGCTGGCGGCGCTGCTGCTCGGCGTGCCGGCGGCTTATACGCTCGCCTATTACCCGACCAGGCGCAGCAATTTCACGCTCATGTGGGTCATGTCCACCCGCATGTTGCCGCCCGTCGGCGTGATCGTGCCGCTGTACGTCATCTTCCAGAACCTCAAGCTGTTCGACACGCACGCCGGCATGATTCTGCTGTACACGGCCATGAATCTGCCGCTCGTGATCTGGATGATGCACTCGTTCCTGTCCGACCTGCCCTACGAGATTCTTGAGGCGGCGCGCGTGGACGGCGTGACCCTCGTGCAGGAGTTCCGGCACGTGATCCTGCCGCTGGCGCTGCCCGGCATGATGGCCACGGTCCTGTTGTGCTTCATCTTCGCCTGGAATGAGTTTTTCTTCGCGTTCAACCTGACGATCACGAAGGCGGCCCCGCTATCGGTGTTCATCGCCTCGTTTAAGACGTCCGAAGGGCTGTTCTGGGCCAAGATGTCGGCGGCGGCGACCATCACGGCGCTGCCCGTCGTCATCGCGGGCTGGATCGCGCAGAACCAGCTGGTGCGCGGCCTGACGGCTGGCGCGGTGAAGTGAAAGAACCCTCACCCCGGCCCCTCTCCCTCATGGCGAGGGGTGAAGAACATAGGCGTCATCCTGCCCTGATCCCTTTTCAGGCAAGGGGCGAGACGGGCCGGGGGTGAGGGGAGAAGTCAGACGGAAGCCCCTCGTTTGGTGAGGCATACTGAGGCATCGGTCATGAAAGCTGCTCAAATCACACAGCCCGGCGCGATGCGCGTGACCGCCGTCGCCGAGCCGAGCGCCGGGCCGGACGACGTGCTGATCCGGGTCCGCGCGGCGGGCATCTGCGGCACGGACCTGCACATTCTGAAGGGCGAGTACATGGCCACCTACCCGCTCGTGCCCGGCCACGAGTTCAGCGGTGAGGTGGTCGGCGTCGGGCGGAACGTGGCCCACTTCAAGGTGGGCGACCGCGTCACCGCCGACCCGAACATCCCCTGCAACCGCTGCACGTACTGCCAGCGCAACGAGCCGAACCAGTGCCGCGACCTGCGCGCGGTGGGCGTGACGCGGGACGGCGCGTTTGCCGAGATCGTCGCTGTGCCGGAAGGCAACGTGTTCGCCATCGGGGATATGGACTACGCCGCCGCGGCGCTGATCGAGCCGCTGGCGTGCGTGGTGTGGGGCCTGAAACAGGTCGAGGTGCAGCCCGGCGATACGGCGCTCGTGCTGGGAGCCGGGCCGATGGGCTGTCTGGTGGCGCAAGGGCTGAAGAGCGCGGGCGCGTCGCGCGTGGTGGTCACCGATGTGGTGGCGTGGCGGCTGGCGCTGGCAGAGCGCCTCGGCGCGTCGGCCACCGTGCTGGCGGACGACGGGCAAGACGCCCGGCTGAAGGCGCTCGCGCCGGACGGCTTCGACATCGTGACCGACGCGACGGGCATCCCGGTGGTGCTCGGATCGGCGTTCGCTTACGTCAGGCCGCGCGGCAAGGTGTGGGTCTTCGGCGTGACGCCGGTTGGGACGTTGGTCCCGTTCCCGGCTTATGAAGTGTTCCGGCGCGACCTGAAGATCATCGGCAGTTTCGCCGTGAACCGCACCTTTCCCCAAAGCATCGCCCTGATCCAGAGCGGCGCGGTGCAGGTCGAGCCGCTCATCTCGCACCGGCTGGCGCTGGATGAGTTCGTGCGCGGCATGGAACTTGCCGAAAACGACCCCCGCCGCATCAAGGTCCAGTTCACCCTCTAATTCAGAGACGATAAAGGCCAAAGAGCGCCTCACCCCCTGGCCCCCTCTCCACGCGGAGTACCGTGTGGAGAGGGGGAAGAGCGCGGCGGTAGGGCCGGGGGTGAGGCCTCTACATGCCGACCACGTTTCTACGACGCGGCGACCACAGAACCTCTACACGATTTCCACTCCATCCACGCGCCGATCGCCTATACTGACGGGTGGAGCGGCGCATCCGTGCGCTTCGCGGGAATAGCGTGGCGACCTCCATGAGCTTGACCGCGAACCTCGGTCCCCCAACCCCGGGGCGCTCCCCTTGTGGGCTTGTTGGCCCGTTGTGAACGCTCACAGGCCGTTTGAGCAGCGGCGAAATGGAAACCCCTCGTTCCCCCGCCCGTCTCTCTCGTCTCCGTGTGGCGCGGAAAGGCCAATCGGCGCTAAAACAGGGGCATCCATGGCGCGCGAGGACGAGTCGATGCCGGAATACGACGCGGTGATCGTTGGGGCGGGGCCAAACGGGCTGGCGGCGGCCATCACCCTGGCGCGGGCGGGCGCGCGGGCGCTCGTCCTGGAAGGGCAGGCCACACTGGGCGGCGGGATGCGCTCTCAGGCGCTCACCCTGCCCGGCTTCACCCACGACGTGTGCTCCACCGTCCTTCCGCTGGCCGTCGCGTCGCCCTTCTTTCGTACATTGCCCCTGGAACGCCTCGGCGTGCGCTGGGCTACCCCCGAAATCCAGGCCGCACACCCGCTCGACGGCGAACCGGCGGCGCTCGTGCGGCGATCCGTCGCGCAGACCGCCGCCGCACTCGGACGCGACGCCGGGGCGTACCGCCGCCTGATGAATCCGCTCGTGCGCGGCCACCGGGCCATCCTCGACCAGTTCTTGCGCCCGCTTCCCATCCCGCGCCATCCGCTGATGATGGCCTATTTCGGCGCGATGGCGCTGCTCCCCGCGTCTGCGCTGGCCCGGCTGGCCTTTCGGGGCGAGCGGGCGCGCGCCGTCTTCGCCGGCATGGCCGCGCACGCCATCCAGCCGCTTGACCATGCCATCACGGCCTCGTTCGGGCTGGTCCTCGGCCTACTGTGCCACGCCGTCGGCTGGCCGCTCGTGGTGGGCGGCTCGCAAGGCCTGGCCGATGCGCTGGCGAAGGTCACGCGCGAGTTAGGCGGCGAGATCGCGACCGGGCGGATGGTCGCAGCGTGGTCCGACCTGCCCTCGGCGCGCGCCTACCTGTTCGATACGTCGCCGCGCACGCTGCTGCGCCTCGCCGGGGAGCGCATCCCGGCGGGCTACTGGCGGCAATTGGAGCGCTACCGGTACGGGCCGGGCGTTTTCAAGCTGGATTATGCGCTCGGCGCGCCGATCCCGTGGCGCGATCCCGCCGTGGCGCACGCCGGCACGGTGCACCTGGGCGGCGCACTGGACGAGATTCGCGCCGCCGAGTCCGACGTGTGGCGCGGTCGGCATCCGGAGCGGCCCTTTGTGCTGCTCGTGCAGCCTACCGTCGTCGATCCGAGCCGTGCGCCGGCGGGCCGGCACACCGCCTGGGCCTATTGCCACGTCCCGCATGGCTCCACGCAGGACATGACCAGCCCGATTGAGGCGCAGATCGAGCGCTTTGCGCCCGGCTTCCGCGACGTGATCCTGGCCCGGAGCGCCCGTCACGCGCTGGACATGGAAGCCTACAACCCGAATTACGTGGGCGGCGACATCAACGGCGGCGTGCAGGACCTGCGCCAGCTTTTCACCCGGCCCGCCGTCCGGTTGGACCCGTATCGCGTCCCGGCGCGGATGGCAGGCAACGCGCGGCTGTACCTGTGCTCGTCCTCGACGCCGCCCGGCGGCGGTGTGCACGGCCTGTGCGGCTATTTCGCGGCGCGCTCGGCGCTGCGGCGGCTGTGAGCGCGGTCCGCAGCGCCAGACGCCCTGGCCGCCCTGCCCTGGCCGCCCCGCGCCGCCTCAAAACGTGGATTCCACCGTCACATTGCGGAACAGATCGACGCCGGTTCGCAGCACGCGCCGTCCGGGCATTTCGCCCTTGAGCGCGGCCTGCAGGAACGCCGCCACATAAAAGTCGGTCACGTCATGGGCGCGATCCATGTCCCAGACCTGGTCCGAGCAGCCCATGAAGTCGCTGATGTTCATCGGTTGTTCGCCCGTGCACGCCGCGAAAAAGATGCTGTTCGACGCGCCGCCGACCACAACCAGCGCTTTTGCCTGGGAGCCGACCGCATCGTAAATAGAGCGCGTGGTGTACTCGTCCCCTGGGTCGGCGTCCTCGGATGTCTCGATAGCCAGCACGGGCACAGTCACGCTTTGTAAGCCCGCATCGCCGGTGAAGCCCGACCACCCGTTCAGCGAGACGACGGCATCCAGGCGCACATCGGCCATGGATGGCCACAGCCCCTCGCGCGGATAGCCCCTCTCGGCTGCCTGCTTCTCAAGCGGCTGGACCAACGTCGCGATGCAGACGTAAGCAGGGTGATCGGCGCACCAGGAGCGGAGCGGCTCCAGGTCGAGGCGCGCGCCTGCCAGCAGCAGCGGTCCGAGCGCGCCCCAGGCATCGTGGCCGACTGCCGCGACCTTTTCCAGATCGATCAACCCCGCCAGTGCGCCGTCCGCCGCCGTGAGCGTGGCCGCGTAATCGATCAGCCGCGAAACGTCCTTTGGGCGGCTGAACACCGACCGCTCGTAGTCCATCGAATCCATCCGGGCGTGGTCCTCATGGTCGGTGGCCAGCACCACATACCCGTAAGACGCCAGATGCTCGGCCAGCCACGGCGACTGCCAGCGCTGGCTGTACAGCGCGTGCGAGAACACGACCAGCGGATACGGCCCATCGCCCCGGTCCGGCCCGGCGTCCGGGATGGCGTTGCCCGCACGCGGGAACATGCCGCGCAGGACGGGGTGTTCCTGAATGCGCGCGTCGTTCTCGTACACAATCCGCGTCTCCGTGCAATCCCGGTTCATGGCCGGATACCAGGCCGTGACGGGCAGCGGGCGTTCGGCGTCTGCGATGGTGAACTCGCGGACGCCCACCCAGTGCTTGCCGGTCATCGCGAAGCCGAGCGCGTCGGTGCGTATACCGCGCATAGGCGGCGCACATGTCGCGTCCTGGCCCTGGGCGCTGGCCGAAAACGGACGCACCCCACCCGCGACGGCAAAAATCAGCAGCATGGCGAGCGCTATGCGTATGCGGAACATGGCGGTTTCTCCCTGTGGACATGCCACCTCAACCATATCCGCAAGGTACTCTGCCGCCTGGGGGGTTGTCACCACCCGGTTGGGTGGAGCGGTGGGTGGAACGGGCCGCTGTTGACGGGTGAGGCCCAAACCAGGCGCTATCGCGCGCCGGGCGTGCACAACGGCGGGATGTTGTAATAGCGGCGCTCTTCACAGGTGAGCGGGCGCACGTAGCGGTTCGCATTCACCCAGGTCAATAGCTCGTCGAGCGTCAGCTCGTCAATGCGCCATTGAAGGATAACGCCGTCGTAACCCGCCGAAAACGCCGAGCGCCCGTCCGGGCTGAACAGCACCCGGACCACGGGCGCGCTGTGCCCCAGGAAGCGCCGCAATTCCTGCCCGGATGCGTAGTCCCACAGGATCACCTGACCGGGGCTGCCCGCATCGCCGGAGAGCAGGTAGCGCCCGTCCGGGCTGAGCGCCAGACCGAACGCGGGCTTGTCGTGGCCGTGAAAGACGCGCAGCGCCTCGCCCGATTCCACGTCAAGCTGGACCAGGTCGCCCGACACGCTGCCGTAGATCACGGTGCGCTCATCCGGCCCCCAGATCACGGCATATCCGCCCGCCGGGACGCCCGCCGCCGCCTCGTCGCCGGGCATGTTGCGCAGGTCCGAGAACTCCCGGATCACTTTGCCCGTGGCCGTGTCGAGCAATTTCATCGGGCCGAAGGTCATCGCCGTGGCCATCAGCAGCGAACCATCCGGGCTGAGGGCCATGCCGGGGACCGCCGCGCTCACGTCAAAGCGGCGGACGAGTGCGCCGGTGGCCACGTCCCAGGCGATCAGCTCGCCTTGCCCTTCTTTATCCGCAAAGCCCGCGCCCCACGCGAACGACCCGGTGTACAGCGTGCCGCCGTCGTGGTCAAAGACGTGGCTCCGGTAGGCGTACTCGTGCCCGACCAGCGTGTGCAGCGTCCGCCCGGTGGCCGCATCCACCAGGGCATAGTCCACATTCGCCGTGCCCGCCAGCCAGTCCGACGAGGCGATCAGCATTTGCTTGCCGTCCGGGCTGAAGCCGCCGGTGACGATGTTCTCCAGGCCATTCAGCCGCCACACCTCGCCGCCGGTGGCCAGGTCCCACACTATCGCCGCGCCGCCGCTCATGCTGCCCGCCAGAAGGAAGCGGCCATCCGGGCTGAGATCGGTCCAGATCACCGGCGCGTCGGCCTGGTAGTGCTGCACCAGGTCCGTGACGGCGAGATTCTCCAGGGTCAATGCGCCGCCGCTGTGCCCGATCAGTAATCGCCGCCCGTCGGGGCTTACCGCCACAGCCGACACCGCTCCCCAGGGCGAATAGGCCAGCCGTTTCATCACCGTGCGATCCGGATCGTACAGGCCGACCCAGAACCGGGTGTAAAACAGGATGTCGGATTGTCCGGGCAGCACGGCCAGCCCCAACGGCGACAGGATGAGCGCCCCCTGGTGAAGTTGGACCTCTTGCCCCGTATCCCATTCGCGGATGGAGCCGTCCAGCGACGAGGAAAGCAGCGTACGCTGGGCATTTCCCGGCGAGCGAAACGCCAGCCCGGTGATGGCCGCCGCGTGGCCGCGCAGCCGGTTGATGACGCCGCCCGTGTTCACATCCCAGACCAGGATCAGCCCGTCCTGCGCGCCGGATGCGATGATCTGCCCATCCGGGCTGAAGGCGCACGCGGTGACGGGAGCATTGTGCCATTCGAGCCGGTGGAGCGCCTGCCCGGTCCGCACATCCCACACGGTCAGCGAGCCGTCGGCGGCGGCGGTCAGCGCCTTGAGGCCATCCGGGCTGAAAAGCGCCTGGCTGATCGCGCCACGATGGCCCTCAAGCCGGTAGCGCGGGCGTTGTGTGGCCGCGTCCCACAGCACGGCCAGCCCGTTCGCATCCCCGGACAGGACCAGCCGGCCATCCGGGCTGAAGGCGACGCCGGTCACCCAGCCGGAGTGCTCGCCGGCATAGCGCGTTTCTGCGGAACCGTCCAGCCGCCATTCGAGCAGCTCGCTTTCCAGGCACGCGCTGCCCAGGGCGCGCGCACAGCCGCCCGAAAGCGCCCGCGCGCCATCGGCGCTGAAGGCCACGGCGCGGATTTCGTTGCCCTGCGGTCGCAGCGCCGCGCGTGCGCCCATGTCGAACGCCAGATTGCGCAACGTGACGACGGCCTCATACGGCGGCTCCGGGATGCGGACGGCTTCCAGCGCCAAGAGCAGCGCCAGATCGACCTGCCCGGCGGCGTTCGTATCTTCTGCGGCGCTGGCCAGCACCAGGCTGCGGTTAACGGCGGCCTGCCGCTCGGCCTGCACCTGCCCGATGCGCGCCAGCACTGCCAGCGCCGACATGACGACGGCGACCGTCACCGCCACACCGAATGCCAGCCGCCGCAACCGCCGCCGGAGCACCGCCTGCCGCTGCTCGTGGCGGATGCTGGCGTCCACATACGCCGCCTCATCGCTCGTCAGGGCGATGGACGTCGAGTACTTCCACGCCCTGTACATGGCCAACCGCCCGCCGTGGAGCAGGTAACTCGCCTCTCGCCCCGCCGCCAGCCAATCGGCGGTGGATGCGTTCAACAGCCGTTCCAGGCGCACGTCGGTCCGGCTCTCGTCCAGCCACTCGCGCAGGCCCGACCACTCGCGCAGGATGGCCTCGTGCGCCAGCTCGACCGTCGGGCCGCTTGCCCCGGAATCGCGGTCAAAGGTGAGCAGCCGGGCGCGGTCGAAAGCATCCAATACGCCCTGAACCGTGTCGGCGTCCCCCAACCCTTGCAATTCGGCCAGCGGCACGCGCCGCCGCGTATCCTCGACGCCCTCACCGAGGGTCACCAGGCGCAAGAAGGTCTGCTTGGCGGCCTGCTGCCCGCCCTGGCCGAGTTGCGTATAGACTTCTTCCGCCCGGCGTGCCAGCGCCCCGTGCACGCCCTTCATCTCCTGGTACGCGCGCAGGGTCAGTTGGCCCGCTTCACGGCGCTCGAATAGCTCGGTCAGCGCATATTGCAAGAGCGGCAGCGCGCCGGGCTGCTGGCTGACGTCGGCGCTGATCACGGCGGCCAGCCCTTCTTCGGGCATCACGCCGACGCG
>JADZBY010000048.1 GCA_020851855.1 Anaerolineae bacterium | reverse complement strand
TTGGCGATGCCGAAGTCGGTCAGGAAGGCGTTGCCGTTCTCGTCGAGCAGCACGTTCTGCGGCTTCATGTCGCGGTGGACGATGCCGCGCCGGTGGGCGTAGTCCAATGCCTGCGCGATCTGGTCAATCGTGCGCAGGATGACCTGCAACGGCAGCGCGCCCCGCGTGCGAATCAATTCATTCAGGCTGCCGCCCGTCAACAGCTCCATGACCAGGTAGATCATGTCGTTCTGGCGGCCATAATCGAACACCTTGACGATGTGCGGGTGGCTCATCCCGGCGATGGTCTTCGCTTCGCGCTGGAAGCGGGTGAGGAATTCCTCAGTCGTGGCCAGATCCGGCTTGATGACCTTGAACGCGACATCCCGTTCGACGGATGGCTGGTGTGCACGGTACACGGTCGCCATTCCGCCTCTGCCGATAAGGCTGATGATCTGGTATTGGCTGATCTGCTGCCCAATCAGATTGTCCATCGCTATTGGATTCCCCTCGGAGCGGCTGCGTCGGTTTGATTATCGCCCTGTGTGCCCTGTAAGGCAATTCCACACTGTGCAAACCCTCATCCCCGTCGCCCCTTTCCCGGTCAGGCAGGCCCAGCGACGGGCGAGGCGGGCAAACGGGCGGGGCAGGCCTCGTCCCTACGCGGCTATCTCGTAGGGACAATGCCTGCGTTATCCGAATCAAACCGAACCAGGTATCGCGATGATCAACGCTGACGGATGGGCAAAAGTTCCCGCACGCACCGCACACGGTCCTGGACCATCGCCACGGCCCGATTCGCACGTGCATCCGGGGGTAGGGGCGCGTCGCGACGCGCCCGTTTCCCCGCCGTTCAGCGCAGCCACGCAGGCGCGGTTTCTTCGATGGTCACCTCGATGATGCGCCAGTGGGCGATCAGGTGCGTCCAGGTCCCCGCCTCGTCGCCGTCGCGGTCCACAAACGCCGAGAAGTGGTCGATGGCCTCGCCGGCGGGGCGCGGATATTGCAGCTCGCCGTGCTCGGTGACGCGCGCCGACTGCTGCGCGGAGGCGCTGGGCCGGTAGCCGACGATGGTCCAGCCCACCGGCGCGGTGTACACCCGCTCCCAGGCGCTCGTGCCCTCGACCATGGTGTGATCGGGCCGGTCCTCGCGCGCGTACATGTACACCTGGGAGTCGATGCTGGTCCCGTTCTGGCGCAGCGCGCCGCGCAGGATGATGGACGTGGGCGAGCCGTCGCCCGTGTTGAAATCGCGGTCGCCGCCGGTGCGCGGCGGCTGGTAGAAGGTCGAGCCGAGCGTGGCGGATTCGGTGCGCCGCTCCGGCATCCAGGGCACGACCACCACTTCCGGGTTATTGACGGTGCTGTTGTTCCACGATACGACCAGCTTACGGATGTTGTTGCTGTGCAGGGTGCGGCCCAGGCTGCCCAGGTTGAGCGTGACCTGGTAGTGCGTCGTGCGCCCGATCCACGTCTCGGCCAGCGGAGAGTTGCTGCCAGAGGCGTTCTGCATGAGCACGCTGAACAGCTTGTCCGTCGTATCGTGGTGATCCAGGTCATAGCCGTGCAGCGTCACCGTCGCCCAGCTCGACGGCGCATCGTTCAGGTTGATCGAAGCGGGCGCGACCTGGCAGAAGGCGGGCGGCAGCCTGGATGGCCCATCGCCCCGGCCCAGCAGCAGGTTCTTCAGACTGTTCAGCGCCTCGACGGCCCGGCGCGCGTAAAAATCGGTCACGCACATCAGCTCCGTGCCGGCCTGGGCGATGGTGCGTGTGGCCAGATTTTGGGCCTCGGTGCGCACGATCTCGGCCACGTCGCCGGGCAGGTCCTGCGCGATGCGCTCCAGGGTGCGCTGCCACACGTCCGAGCGGGCCAGGATGCCGTTGATGCCATCGTCGATAACCTTCGAGGCGCGGTCGATGGCGCTGCCGATGCTGCCCAGTCCGCAGCCGGCCAGCAGCCCGCCGATGAGCACACATACGAGCGCCAGCGAACCGATCCGTGACCGTCTGGGATTGCCATTGCCAGTGGACCCAGAATGCGTCAACACAACGTCCATGGTGGGGTATTCCTTCAGCCGTCTGACCTGGCCGCGCCGCCCACGGCGTGAAGATACCGGGCGGGTGCAGCGCGGACCGCGATTGGGAGCAGGGAGCGCAATGTCAGATGCGATGCGGCGGCACGCACACGACGCGACAGCCATCCGCTACCTCGGAAGCGGCCTTTGGGGTTCAATTAGCACAATGGGTATCAGACTTATTATAGGACAAACTGGCGTGGCCGGAGCACGGGCCGAAACATACGCCCCGCAGCCGCATACTTTCCGCCGGGGAAACGCCGCCTTGATTCGTCCTACAATGAATATGGGCGCAGCGATGCCTACTGCGAGTACGTAGCCATGAAACGAATACCGTTAGTTGCCGGACTAATCTCCTTAGTTCTGCTCGTGGCGTTCTCCCTCACCGGCGCGGCCAGCCCCAGCGCCGCCCATCTCCAGGTCACCGCCACCCCCAGCCCCACACCGCTGCCCCGCACACCGCTGCTGGACGCCATCGCCGCCGATTACCCGCGCGTGGATGGCTCGACCTCGACCTACCCGATGCAAATCCTAATCGCCTGCGCCGTGACCGGGCGCGGCTGCTGGGTAGACTATTCCGAGTGGGAGCCGACGCCGACGGTGTGGCCGGATGTTGAGGGCCAGAGCGTGCCAGACATCGTGCACAGCGGCACGCACGGCGCGTACATGCGCCTGATCGCGGGCGACGCCGACCTGATCCTGGTTGCGCGGGAGCCATCCGAGAGCGAGCGCGAGGCGGCTACCGGCGCACGCCTGAGCCTTGACGTGCGGCCCGTGGCGCTCGACGGGCTGGTGTTCATCGTGCACCCGGAGAACCCGGTCGAAAGCCTGACCCTGGACCAGATTCGCGACATTTACACCGGACGCACCACGAACTGGCGCAAGCTGGGTGTGCGGATGCCGCCCGACGCCGAAGCGATCACGGCCTATCACCGGGAGCCGGACTCCGGCAGCCGCGAGCTGATGGACAAGCTGGTCATGGTCGAAGCGCCGATGATCAAGGCCGACGAGCTGATGATGTTCACCATGAACGGATTGATCGAGGCGGTCGCCTTTGACCCATCCGGCATCGGCTACTCGGTGTACTACTACGTGACGCACGTCAGCCCGCTGGCCCGGTGGAGCGCCTATTTGCCCT
The DNA here is from genome assembly GCA_020851855.1 of Anaerolineae bacterium. GTDB lineage: Bacteria > Chloroflexota > Anaerolineae > Aggregatilineales > UBA2796 > JADZBY01. Next base: position 1,105 of record JADZBY010000048.1, on the reverse strand, counting down.
GGTCGGTGAAGCTGGTGGCGGTGGACGGCGTCGCGCCCTCGCCGGAGACGTTCCGCGACGGCGCGTACCCGCTCACCGAGCCGGTGTACATCGTCACGCGCGGCGATCAGGCTGCCGACAGCACGACGCTGCTGCTGCGCGACTGGCTGCTCACGGCGGAAGGGCAGCGTGTGGTCGAGCTGTCGGGTTACGTGGGCGTCGGCGCAGACGAGCCGGAGTGAGGGCCGGGCAGGCGTACGCCCGGCGTGATCCACTGGTCATAAAGCGCCGCCTGCCGGGCCAGCGCCTTCTGCATGAGCGCCGCATGAGCCGGGTTGGGGTGCACCGTGCGCTCCACGGCGGGCGGAAAATCAGCGAGTGAGGCGCGGCCCAACGCCCGCAGCGCCAGGATCGCCGCGCCGCGCGCCGTGATCTCCGCGTCGGCCAGATGGTGAATGGGCCGGTTGAGCGCGTTGGCGATGGTCTGCACCCAGCCCGGCCACGCCGCCAGCGCGCCGCCGCCCGCCATCACCGGCGCGTCGCCGGGCGTGAGCGATTTGAGCTGCTCGGCGGTGAGCGCCAGCCGCAGCGCGACGCCCTCATAGGCCGCTTGCAGGATGTCCAGCGCACCGGTGGACAGGCGCAGCCCCGCCACCGCGCCGCTGGCGTCGTTTGACCAGCCCGGGCTGCGCTCGCCGCCCAGCAGCGGCAAGAAGATCAGCCCGTGGCTGTCCGGCTCGCGGCGGGCCAACTCGGCGGCGATGGTCGCGGCGTCGGGCAAGCGCAGCACATCCTGCGCCCAGTGGAAGATGTTGCCGCCCTCGAACGTTGCGCCGCCGATGACGTGGTGCGCTGCGTCCAGGCGGTAGCTCCACAGGCCCGGCGGCACGAGCGGCGGCGGGCCATCGCGCACGATGCGCAGCGCGGCGGTCGTGCCCACGGTGAGCGCCAGCCGCCGCCCGTCGACCGCGCCGGAGCCGACATTCGCCGCCGCGCCGTCGCCCACTGCAAGGCAAAAGGGCGCATGGCGCAGGGCGGGCCAGCGCGCCGCGTAGTCCGGCTTCAAGCCGCGCCGCACGTCGTCATAGTCGCTCAGGCGGGGAAAAAGCGACTCCGGCAGGCCGAG
>JADZBY010000047.1 GCA_020851855.1 Anaerolineae bacterium | reverse complement strand
TTATACGACCTAGAGGCTGTTAAGAACGTCGACCGGCGGACACTGCCCAGGTAGACGATGTCAACGCCCGGACCTCACCCCCGGCCCCTCTCCACGACTGCCACCCCAGCGGGGACCTCAGCAGCCGTAGAGAGGGGAGCGTGCGAACCCACGCCGTTCCCCCTCTCTACGCGGTACTCCGCGTGGAGAGGGGGTTAGGGGGTGAGGCTTCACCACTAGACTCTACCGCCCAAACACCGGGTCGATCAGGCCGTAGTTGCCTTCCTTGCGCCGGTACAGCACATTGAGCGATTTGCTCTCGATATTGTAGAAGACAAAGAAGTCGTGGCCGAGCAATTCCATCTGCTCGATGGCCTCTTCTTCGTTCATCGGCGCGATGTCGATGCGCTTGCGGCGCGAGATGGTCGCTGCCTGCTCGTCTTCGGCAGCCAGTTCCGCCTCATCGGGCAGCGGCTCCGCGCCAGCCCACTCCGCTTCCATCTCTGCCCGGTCGGCGCGGTGCTGGCGCTTGCCCTTGTAGCGGCTGATCTGGCGGTACATCTTGTCGATGACCAAATCGACGGCGGCGTAAGGCTCGGACTGCGTTTTGTCTTCCGCGCGAAGAATAGTGCCCCGGCTATGGCGTACGGTGAGTTGCGCAATGGCTTTGTCGCCGCCGTTGCGGCTGCGCTCCGCCCCGATCTCCAGGTCGACGCGGGCAATGTTGGGCAGGTAGCGGTCCAATTTGCCGAGCTTTTTCTCGGCATATTCCTGCAGCCGGTCGCTGACACTTGTGTTCTTCGCATGAATCGTGATTTGCATCCTACGTCTCCTTCGGTGACACAAGGCTCAGTACATCGCACGTCAGGTTCACGCGGCGGCCCGCCTCAGCGCGCCGTTCAGGGGCGGGCCGCCGCCCGGTTATGCACATCAATGTGCGCGCGGGCCACGGTGAGGCCCCATACGCGCGCCGCACCCGCCGAGCGCAGCGCCTGGGCACACGCCCGCAGCGTCGCGCCGGTGGTGTACACGTCGTCCACGATCACAAGGCTCGCGCCGGCCACGTCGTGCGCCTGAAACGCATCCGCAACGTTCGCCTGGCGTTCGCGAGCGTTCAGGCCGACCTGTGGCCGGGTAGCGCGCACCCGTGAGATGATATCGGCCCGACACGGCAGACCCGCCGCTTGCGCCAGCCGCTCGGCGAGCAGCGCCGACTGGTTGTAACCACGCTCGTTCAGGCGCAATTCGTGGAGCGGAGCCGCCGTGATGAGCGTTGGCTCCCAGCCCGACCCGGCCAGCGCATCGGCCAGCCGATCTGCCAGCGGCACGGCAAAGCGCCGCTGATTCTTGTACTTGTAGGCGTGAATGGCCTTCTGAATCGCGCCGCCAAACTCGGCAGAGGCGCGCCACGCATCGAGCGGGCTGCCCGACTCGCGCTGGACGGGCGGCATCACGATCTCGGACTGGCAGCGGGCGCAAAACAGGCTCCCTACGCACCCGCATCCGATACACCGGGGTGGAAACAACACATCCAGCGCGGTGTTCAGCAGGTAATCCGTAAGGAGCCTGAACTGCGAAGAGTGCAGACTCATCGTCGGCATCGGTTTTGCCATGAATTGTAACCCGCGAGAGCGTGTAGCGTCGTTTACAATGCTCTCAGGGCCGGGTTTGTCATAATGATGATCAGGGACGGGCCGAGCAAGATAATCCAGATCGACGGGAAGATGAGAAACACGAGCGGGATCATCATCTTCACCGGGGCCTGGTGGGCTTTTTCCTGGGCGCGCTGGCGGCGCTTCAGGCGCATCTGGTCCGACTGGATGCGCAGGATTTTGGCCATGCTCACGCCGAGTTGGTCAGCCTGGATGATGGCCGCCGTGAAGCTCGTCACATCGGGCACATCCATGCTGCGGGCCATGTCGCGCAGCGCCTCACGGCGCATCTTGCCCAGCGCAATCTCCTGGATCACGCGCCCGAAAGCGACGGCCAAGTCGTTGTCCCACTTCTCGTACACCTTGCCCATCGCCTGGTCAAAGCCGAGGCCGGCTTCCACGCAGATGGTGAGCAGGTCGAGCGCGTCGGGCAGGGCGCGAATGATGCCATTCTGGCGGCGGCGAATCTGGCTTTTGAGCTGCGACGAGGGCAGGTAATAGCCCAGGAAGGCCATGAGCGCAGTCAGGCCGATGGCGTGCAACGGCTGCTGCTTGGTGACGATGAAGAACAGGACAAAGCCGGCCACGCCGAGGATGACGGTGAGCAGAATGCGCGTGCCGAAGAAGGTACGCGGATCGGTGGTCTGCGCCTTGCCGGCCAGCTCGAGCTGGTGGCGCGTCTCCTCGATCTGGCTCTCCGGCGTGAAGCGTGTGACCAGCGCCGCCATCGACTGGAACACCGGCAGCATCACGCGCTCGCGGAAAGACAGCGACAGCTCAAGCTCTTCGAGCGTGCCGGGCAGCTCACGATCTCCGAACTGCGACAGGCGCGCCTGAAGCGGGTCTTGATCGTTGTTATTGCGCACACCGACCCAGATGAGGCCGCCGATCAGACCGGCCCCACCCAACCCGATGATGATTATGCCGATCAGTTGCAGAGTTCCCTCATCCATACCTACACCTCAAGGCTTGTATGCCGCCGGGGTATGCGCATCCATCCTGCATTCGTTCATCGGTCAAATATCAATATCGACGATGCGCTGAATGACCGTCATGCCGATGCCGATCATGCCCAAACCGAGCGCCAGCATCGGCCAGCCGCAGCCACGATTGCTGACCAGGTTCTCCATGTACGGGCGGTTGATCAGCCACAGGAACAGGCCCAGACCGATGGGCAGGAAGCTGATCAGATAGCCCGTGATGCGGCCTTGCGCCGTGAGCACGCGAATCTCGCCCTTGATCTTGATCCGCTCGCGGATGGTGTGGCCGATGACTTCCAGGATTTCGGCCAGGTTACCGCCGACTTCGCGCTGGATATTCACCGCCGTTACCACCAGGTCCAGGTCGGCGCTGGGCAAGCGCTGGAGCAGGTGATCGAGCGCGTCTTCCATCGGGATGCCAAGCTGGACTTCCTGCACCACGCGCTTGATCTCGATGGACGTGGGCGGCGGCGATTCCCGCGAGATGGCTTCCAGCGCTTGAAGCACGCTGTAGCCGGAGCGCAGCGAGTTCACCCACAGGCCGAGCAGGTCGGTGAGTTGGTTTTCGAAGTCCTTCAGCCGCTTGTTCATCTTGTTGTTGACGTACAGGCGCGGGATGAAGAAGCCGATGCCAGCGCCGATCAGGGCCTGCACCAGCTGGCCGGGCGCGAGGATGAGAAAGACCAGGGCAAAGCCGCCAACCGTCGCGGCGATGTGAAGGAACAGGTACTCGGTGACGGTGAGCTTCAGGTCCGCGCGGGCCAATGCCTGCTTCCAGCCTTCGCCAAAGCCGCGCCTGGCAAGGACCTTGTCGAACTCCTTGGCAAGCGCCTTTTCCTGTTTCTTCTGTTTCTCGCGCTCTTCGCGCTCGAACTCTTCATCCAGGGCGAGCAGGGCGCTCGCTTCGGCGTAACGGCCCAGGCGCTCTTCAAATACGTCGGCGCGCTGCCTGCGGATGGCGAGGATGGTGATGAACAACACCACCAGGACGACGACAGCGGCGATGATAACCACGAGAAGCTGAGTTGTATCCATGCTGAATACCCTCTGCTGGCTTCCTTCTACGTATTATACCGTAATCCCCGAACGGGACACGAAGGCCAGTTGTCAAGAATGTGTCTCAGATGCCGCACGCGCTCCCGCGAGATGGCCTGAGCACGAAAGGTACAGCCGATAGATAGAGACGGCGGGCGCGGGAGCCTGTGACCGGTTGCCTCACCACAGCCATCCCGTGCCCGCCGACCCGTCAGAATCCGAAGAACGCGCGTCGGAACCCTCACTCCCCCAAGCCCCCTCTCCCTCAGCGCGAGAGGGGAGAAAAACAGCACATCTTCTGTGTTTCTTGCCCCTCTCCATGAGGGAGAGGGGTTGGGGGTGAGGGTTTCCCGCCACGCTCTAGTACCGCGACACGCCGATGCCGAACACCGACGGCGGCAGGTGAATGCCCGCCTGTTCGATGCGGTCGATGAACTTCGGGCGCAATCCAGTCGGGCGGACGCGGCCAATGACGCGCCCGGCCTCGATGCCGGTCTGCTCGAACTCGAAGATGTCGGACATGGTGATGATGTCGCCTTCCATGCCCTGCACTTCGGTCACCTTGACGACCTTGCGCGAGCCGTCACGCAGGCGCTCCTGCTGGGTGATCAGGTCGATGGCGGCGGCGATCTGCTCACGAATAGCGCGCGAGGGCAGGTCCATACCGGCCATCAGCACCATCGTCTCCAGACGGGCGAGGCAGTCGCGTGGGCTGTTCGCGTGCGCCGTGGTCAATGATCCGTCGTGGCCGGTGTTCATGGCCTGGAGCATGTCCAGCGCCTCGCCGCCACGGCACTCCCCGACGACGATGCGGTCAGGGCGCATACGCAGCGAGTTGATCACCAGGTCGCGGATGGTGACTTCACCCTTGCCCTCGATATTGGGCGGGCGGCTCTCCAGCGTGACCACATGCTCCTGACGCAGCTGCAATTCCGCCGCGTTTTCGATGGTGACGATGCGCTCGTCGTTCGGGATGAAGCTCGACAACACGTTGAGCGTCGTCGTCTTGCCCGAACCGGTGCCGCCGGACACGATCATGTTCAGGCGCGACACCACGCACGCCGCCAGGAACTCTGCGATCTCTTTGGTCAGCGTGCCAAAGCGGATCAGGTCCTCGACGGTGTACGGCTTCTTCGAGAACTTCCGGATGGTGATGGTCGGGCCGCACAGCGCCAGCGGGCGGATGATGGCGTTCACGCGGGAGCCGTCCGCCAGACGGGCGTCAACATACGGCGAGGCCTCGTCGATGCGGCGTCCGAGCGGCGATACGATGCGGTCCAGCACACGCAGCACGTGGTCTTCGTTCTCAAAAACCACCGTGGAGCGGCTGAGACGCCCACGCTGCTCGATGTACACATTCTTCGGGCCGTTGACCATGATCTCGGTGATGGTTTCGTCGGCCAGCAGCGGCTCCAGTGGGCCGAGGCCCAGGATTTCCGCGACGATCTGGTCGAATAGGCGCTGCTTCTCGACGCGCGCCAGCATCACGTTTTCTTCAGAAAGGATGGTGTTGAATGTCTCTTCGATGGTCTGCCGCACCTCGGGAGAGCGTGTGTCCATCGACGGGTCCAGTTCCGCCAGCAGTTTTTGCTGCACACGCGCCTTCAGCTCGGCGTACGGCGTTGCGCCGCCCGCTGCCTGCGGCATGGCCACGCGGCGCTGGCGAAAGGCATCCAGGCGCGAGCCTTCATCGGCCTGCCCCGCGCCCCCTGCCGGCCCGCTTGTTGACGCCGGGCTGCCATTCTGCTCTTTCCCACCCTGCGGCTGGTTGGCAATCCGTCGTAGTAATGATCCACCCATTTTCTCGTTCCTTCCATCCAACACTCACGGGCTTTGGGGGCGTGGGCCGGACCTCTGCCCGCTATGGACAGAGTCCGGCGCGCGCCGTTCGTGACATCGGCCAGCCTCAACCGCCAAACAGCTTGCTCAGGCGCGACGTGGGCTGCTTCGCAGGCTGCTGAGCCACCGGCTCGATGTCATCCGGCATGGGCCGGACGTTGTTGTACAGCGCATCTGCCAGCGCGACAAGCTCCTTGGCGGGCGATTGGTTGCGGTCGCGCGCGACGACGGAGATGCCACGGTTGACCGAGTACAGGATTCGGCGCTCGTCCATGGGGACGATGCCCAACGCCGTGCGCTTGAGTTTGGCTTCAATCGACGCCACGGCGATGTTCACCTTGGCGCGTTCCAGGTCGCCGGAGTGGCGGTTCACGACGAGCACG
>JADZBY010000046.1 GCA_020851855.1 Anaerolineae bacterium | reverse complement strand
TGCAGCGAGTGGGCCGGATGGAAACGAGGAGATGGTGGGCGGAAGCGTAGTGGAAGTGGAAGTGGAAGCATTGCATAACCAGCTTGCCGACGCGCAAGCAAAAGCGGCAGAGTATCTGGATGGCTGGCAGCGCGCCCGCGCCGAGTTCGCGAACTTTCGGCGGCGCGCCGATAAAGAGCGCGAGGATATTTACCAGAATGCGACCGTGGATGTCCTGACGCGGCTGCTGCCGGTGATTGACGACTTTGAGCGCGCGCTGGGCGTCGTGCCCTCAGGGCAGCAAAACGACGATCTGATCAAGGGTTTCAGCCTGATCTATCGTAAGCTCATGGGCCTTCTCGAAGGGGCGGGCGTGCAGGTCATCGACCCGAAGGGACAGCCCTTTGACCCGCATTACCATGAGGCGGTGGGCCGTGACGAGCCGACGCCCGAAATGCCCGCCGGCCACGTGACGACGGTCATGCAAAAAGGCTACCTGCATGGCAATCGGGTGGTGCGCCCGGCATTGGTGCGCGTCGCCCAGTAACGTGGCGAGCGTTTATCTTTTACCTGGGAAGTTTCCAGCCGGCAAGGCGGCTGTGTGCGGTAGTCGACCAATCGACGTGACAGAGAGGGAGACCTGAAGCAATGGCAAAGATTATCGGTATTGACCTGGGGACGACGAACTCGGTTGCGTCCGTCATGGAAGGCGGCCAACCCACCGTGATCCCCACTTCGGAGGGCAGCCGCCTGTTGCCTTCGGTCGTGGCCACAAACCCGAAGACCGGCGAGCGGCTGGTGGGCTATTCGGCCCGCCGCCAGGCGGTGATCAACCCGGAAAACACGGTTTTCTCGATCAAGCGCTTCATGGGGCGCAAATTCAGCGACCCGGAAGTGCAGCGCGCGGTGAAAACGGTCCCCTACAAGGTGACCGAAGCGCCCAACGGCGACGTGCGCGTGCTCATGGGCGGCAAGGAATACAGCCCGCCGGAGATCAGCGCCATGATCCTGGGCAAACTGAAGGCGGACGCGGAAGCCTTCCTTGCCGAGAAGGTGACGCAGGCCGTCATCACGGTTCCGGCTTATTTCAACGACAGCCAGCGTAACGCGACCAAAGACGCGGGCCGTATCGCCGGGCTGGAAGTCCAGCGCATCATCAACGAGCCGACGGCGTCCGCGCTGGCCTATGGCCTGGACCGCAAGAAGGACGAAACCATCGCCGTGTACGACCTGGGCGGCGGCACGTTCGACATCTCCATCCTCGATGTGGGCGATGGCGTGTTTGAAGTGCGCGCCACGAACGGCGATACGTACCTGGGCGGCGACGACTTTGACAACCGCCTCATCGAGTGGCTGGCCGAAGAGTTCCAGAAGGAAAACGGCATCGACCTGCGCAAGGACCGTCAGGCCCTGCAGCGGCTCAAGGAAGCTGCCGAGAACGCCAAGAAGGAACTCTCGTCCAACATGCAGGTCGAGATCAACCTGCCCTTCATCACGGCGGACGCCAGCGGCCCGAAGCACCTGGTGACGCAACTCACCCGCGCCAAGCTGGAGCAGCTCACCGCCGATCTGGTGGAGCGTTCGTTGGAGCCATGCCGCAAGGCGTTGTCTGACGCCGGGATGAAGCCGACGGACATCGACGAGGTGATCCTGGTCGGTGGCATGACCCGTATGCCGGCCATCCAGGACGCGGTCAAGCGCGTTTTTAACAAAGAGCCGAACAAGACCGTGAACCCGGATGAGGTGGTGGCGATGGGCGCGGCCATCCAGGCGGGCGTTTTGGCCGGCGAGGTCAAGGACGTGCTGCTGCTGGACGTGACGCCGCTCACGTTGAGCATCGAGACGCTGGGCGGTGTGGCGACGCCGATCATCGAGCGCAACACGACCATCCCGGTCCGCAAGTCGCAGATCTTCAGCACGGCGGCGGATGGCCAGACTCAGGTCGAGATTCACATCGTGCAGGGCGAGCGCCCGATGGTCACCGACAACAAGACGCTGGGCCGCTTCATCCTGGACGGCATTCCGCCGGCCCCGCGTGGTGTGCCGCAGATCGAAGTCACCTTCGACATCGACGCGAACGGCATCCTGAACGTGTCCGCGACGGACAAGGCGACCGGACGCGCCCAGCACATCACCATCACGGCGTCCAGCGGCCTCTCCGAAGACGAGATCGAGCGCATGGTCAAAGAGGCCGAGCGCAACAAGGCGGCGGACGAGCGGCGCAAGGGCGAGATCGAGCTGCAGAACGAGGCCGATAACGCGGTGTACGCGGGTGAAAAGGCCCTGCGCGACTTTGGCGACAAGATCGATCCGGCCCTGCGCGGCAGCCTTGAGAAGCAGATCGAGGCCGTGAAGAAGGCCAAAGCCGACGCGGACCAGGCCCGCCTGCGCAGCGCCATGCAGGAGCTTCAGAACAGCATCCAGCAGATCGGCGCGTCGATGTACCAGGGCGCGGCGACCGGCAACGGCCAGACGCCGGGCGGCCAGCAGCAGCCGGGTACGGACGGCCAGGAAGACGTGATCGAGGGCGAGGTCGTGGACTGAGCCACGAAAAGGGACGCGAATAGGAGAGAATGCCTCACCCCCTGCCCCCTCTCCACGCGGAGTACCGCGTAGAGAGGGGGAACGGCGCAGGTTCGCTCCCCTCTCTGGGGTGAGGAAGATTCGTTATAGCACAGCCGCCAGTGTCCGTGATACACTGGCGGTTCTGCGTTACGCGCGAAAAAGAGAAACCAGACCTACATGCCCTGTTGCGCTGTCCTCTATAATCTTGTGAAGTGACCTCTCGCAATGTGTCGCAATGTCAAAGGCTAGAGTCAACGATGCCACAAGACCTGTACGATATTCTCGGTGTGGCGCGCAACGCAACGCCGGACGAGATCAAGAAGTCCTACCGGCGGCTGGCCAAGCAGTACCACCCCGATCAGAACGCCGATCCCGGCGCTGAGGATAAGTTCAAAGAGATCAGCGCCGCCTACGCCATCCTGAGCGACGCCGACAAACGCGCCCGGTACGACCGGTTCGGGCTGGCGGGCGTCGATCCGCAGGCGGCGGGTGGTTATGGCGCAGGTGGATTCGGCGGCTTCACCGATCTGAGCGAGATGTTCGAGGAGCTGTTCGGCGCGTTCGGCGGCGGGACGCGGCGCAGCGGCGGTGGGCGCAACCAGGCGCGCCAGGGCCGCGATCTCCGCTACGACATGACGCTGAGCTTTGAAGAAGCCGTTTTCGGCGTCACCCGCGAGATCGAGATTCAGCGCACCGAACGCTGCGACGTGTGCGGCGGCAACGGCGCGAAGCCGGGCACATCGCCGCGCCGCTGCCCGGACTGCAACGGCACGGGCGAGGTCCGCTCCGTGCGTCAGACCTTCCTGGGCAGCATGGTCAGCGTCACGCCCTGCCCGCGTTGCCAGGGCAAAGGCGAGGTTGTCGACGATGCGTGCACGGAGTGCCGAGGGCAGGGGCGTGTCCGGCGCACGCGAAAGATCAACGTGCGCGTGCCGGGCGGCGTGGACAGCACCACGCGGCTGCGCGTCGCCGGTGAGGGCGAAGCGGGCGAAAATGGCGGCCCGCCCGGCAATGTGCAGGTCTTCTTCAACGTCAAGCCGCACGAGTTCTTCCGCCGCCGTGAAGACAACATCCTGCTCGACCTGCAGATCAACGTGGCACAGGCCGCGCTCGGTGCGACGGTCACCGTGCCGACAGTCGACGGCGACGAGAAGCTGACCATCCCGCCGGGCACGCAGACGGGCAAGACCTTCACCTTACGCGGCAAGGGCGTGCCGCGCATCCGCAGCGATGGCAGCACGGCGGGCCGTGGCGACCAGATCGTGCTCATTCAGGTGGTGGTGCCGACGCGCCTTTCTGCCGAACAGCGGCGGCTCTTCGAAGAGCTTGCCCGCACGCTGGGCAACGAGGCCGAAGCGACGCGCCAGGGCAAAGGCTTCTTCGACCGCATCGCGGAGTTCTTCACCGGCGAGAATTGAGCGTCGTGGCGACAGGATACCCGGACCTGAAGGTCCAGGCTAAGATTACGAAGCCCTGCGGGCTGACTTGCGTGTCCAGTCCGCAGGGCTTTGTATCTTAAACGCTGCGCTGATGCACTTTCACACATTCATGCGAATTGTCAGGCGCGCCCGGCGCTGATGGACTTCTGGGATTTTGGGGCAGATCACTACGGCGGGCGCGTCGCGCCGCGCCCCTACACGTTGTGGCGTTGTAGGGGCGGCTCGCGAGCCGCCCCATATCCGCGCTACGTCCTTAAACTCCATGAGCGACCGGGCTGAGTCTACAACGCCCTGACGGGTGAGCTTACGCCTTTAGCCCGCAGGGCTTCGTGGTTTCAGCCTGGGCCTTCAGGTCCGGGCGCTGCGGTCCCTACTTATCTGTGAGAATCCATCAGTGCGGAGCGTGTGTCTCAGCGCTCGCCGGCCTCGATCTGGTCCGCCAACTTGCGCAGGCTGACCGCATACGGCTGCCGCAGCACGCCGTACTCGGTGACGATGCCCGTCACGAGATAGTTCGGCGTCACGTCAAAGGCCGGGTTGCCCGCCGGAGAGCCTTCCGGCATCACCCGCCCGCCTTCAATGACCGCTCCCTCGTCCTCACCGCGCGCTTCAATCGGGATCAGGTCGCCGTGCATCAGGGACATATCCACCGTGGACCACGGCGCGGCCACGTAAAACGGCACGCCGTTCTCTTTGGCCACCACGGCCAGATTGTACGTCCCGATCTTGTTCGCCACGTCGCCATTGGCCGCGATCCGGTCCGATCCGACGACGCACAGGTCAACGCCGCGCCGCCGCATGTTGTGCCCGGACGCGCCGTCGCTGAAGACGGTGTGCGGGATGCCGAGCTGCTTCAGTTCCCAGGCCGTCAGGCGCGCACCCTGCAGGCGCGGGCGCGTTTCGTCGACAAAAACGTGAATGTCTTTGCCCTGCTCCCAGGCCGAGCGCACCACGCCGAGCGCCGTGCCCCAGAATACGGTCGCCAGACTGCCCGCGTTGCAGTGCGTATTGATGGTGGCCTTCTGCGGGACGAGCGCCGCGCCGTGCGCGCCCATGCGCTTGTTGACCTCGACATCCTCGTCCGCGATGCATTGCGCCTCGTGCAACAGCGCCGCGCGCAATTCGTCCACGCCGGCCCAGTTTTTGCCATGCACGAGCTTCGCCATGCGCTTGAGCGCCCAGAACAGATTCACCGCCGTCGGGCGCGACGCGGCGAGTTGATCGTGGGCGACCTGCAGGTCGGCCTGCATCGTCTCGACGGTAGACGCCCGGCTGTTGCGCGCGGCCATGGCCATGCCAAACGCCGCCGCCGCGCCGATAGCCGGTGCGCCGCGAATGACCATCGTCTTGATGGCTGCCACGACATCTTTCCAGTTGTCGTAGTGCTCGATCTTGAACTCCCCAGGCAGCACGATCTGGTTGATCATGCAAATCTGGTCGTTTTCCCAGTAGATAGAACGTGTATCGAACATCAGACGGTCCTCGGTCTTCAGCCTTTCCAGGGATACGTCGGGCGGCAGGCGGTCGCCGCGTCGACGAGGTCCTCGATGGTACGGAATGTCTCGCGATTCATGATCAAGACCTGGGCGATGTTGAGCGCCAGGCTGCCGGCGATGGCCCGGTCGTCCGGGTCGGGGATGCCGCGAATGTCCTCGACGCCGGCCAGCCCGATCACGCGGCGCATCATCTTGCACGCGCCCAATCCCGCCGAATCGTGCAGCAGGCGCAGCATGTAGTCGTCCTGGTAGCCCTTCGGCATGTTCACCGGATCGACCTGATCCCAGACCACGCGCTGAAATTCGCCTAGGAACACGCCCCATAGCTCGATGATCGTATCGGTCAGGTACTTGCGGAAGTCGGCGCGCGCAGCCGGATCGGGCGTGCGGACCTCGTGCGAGGCGTAGTTGAGCAGCAGATTGCCGATCACCGCGCCGATATCAAAGCCCATCGGGCCGTAATAGGCAAATTCCGGGTCGATGACGACAGTTTCTTCCTGGTTGATCATGATGCTGCCGGTGTGCAGGTCGCCGTGCACGAGCGCCTGGGCGTGCGTCATGAACTTCTCTTTCATCTTCGCCACTTCGACGCGAAGCGCCTCGTCGGCCTGCAACGCCTCGACCTGGGGGCGGAGCTGCTCGTGAAAGCGGTTGCGCTCGGTGGGGCGGTACGGCTCGGTGAAGATCAGGTCCTCGGTGATCTTGCACAGCTCCGGGTTGATGAAGCGCGCCACTTCGATCTTCTTGGTGCGGTAATCGAGCGCCAGATCGCTGGTCTGGCCGAGTGTGCGCGCCAGGAACACGCCGATGTGCCGGGCGAAGTGCGGGTACTTGATGCCCTGGATCAGCCCTTTGCGCATGATGATGTGGTGATTCAGGTTGCGCATGGCGATCACGTACATCTTCGGGTCGAAGAAGTACAGGCGCGGCGTGTGTTCCGGGCACAGCCGGTATTCGATTTCGAGCGCCTGCGCTTCGATCCGGGCGCGGTCGGTGGGCAGCGGCCAGTCTTCCCCGACCAGCCGCAGATAGGGCAGCGCCTGCTTGAAGACGATGGTGCGCTCCGGGTCGGCTTTGGCCCACACTTTGAACACGTAGTTCAAATTCCCGTCGCCGACTTCGACGGCGTCGAGCGGCTCGCCGTCGTGGAACACCTCGCGCAATTCAGGGCGGGAATACACGTAGTCCGAGATGGTATCGAGGGTCAGGGGACGGTATTCGGCTGGAAGTTCAGTAAACATAGTGGTTTCATCTACTCATGCGTGGTTATGGAGTCTGCGTGCGGTCGGGCGATGGCCGGTCGGGAGTGCGTGAAGCCGCTCCCGACCGGCTGGCGATGGTTGAATGCCGTCGTCTCACACCGTCTTGTCGCGCGGGGCGCGCCCGGCCAACAGCACGTTGATGACCAGGGCGATGAGCAGCACGATGCCGGTGATCACGTCCTTAAGCAACGGGTCAATGCTGGGGATGTTGTCCAGCCCGTTGCGCAGCGTGCCGTAGATCAGCAGCCCGATGAGGGTCTGGACCATGCCGCCGCGCCCGCCGTTCAACGACGTGCCGCCTAGCACCACCGCGCCAATGGTATCGATCAGGAAGCTGGGAATCGAGTCGGGCAAGGCGCTGCCCAGCCGCCCCATGCTGACGATGCCCGCCAGCCCGGCGAAAAAGCCCGAGATGGTCAGTACGGCGGTGATGATCAGGTTCGTATTGACGCCCGCCAGCCGCGCCGCCGACTTGCTCGCGCCGGTCATGTACACGTACCGGCCAAAGCGCGTGTAGCGCAGGATGATATAGCCCACCAAGAGGCAGACTGCCGCGACGACGACCAGGACGCGGAAGCCGTTCGAGCCGCCGATGCGCCCGCTGCCCAGGAACACGGCCACGTCGGGCAACTGGTTGATGGTGCGCCCTTTGCTGATGTACGTCGTCAGGCCGCCCGCGATCAGCGACATGGCCAGCGTCGCCATAAAGGTTGGGATGCGGAAGCGGGTGGACGCCACGCCGCTCAGGAAGCCGAGCAGCGTACCCGTCGCCAGCGCCGCCAGGAGTGGAATCGGCTCTTGCAGCTTCAGATTGGTGAACAGATAGGCCGAGATCATACCGGTCAGCGACGCCATCGCGGCGATGCTCAGGTCGATCTCGCCCGTGAGCAGCACGAAGGTCATGCCGGTGGCGAAAATGGCCAGCGTGGAAATCTGCGACAGGATGTTGTTCAGGTTGACCGGACGGGCGAACGTTTCCGACGTGAGGCTGAAGAAGATACCCAGCGCCAGCAGCGTCCACAGCGGCGCAAGCGTGGTGAGACGGCGCATCCAGACGCTGGGGATCAACGGCCTGCCGCCTGTGATCTCCGGTTGTTGGGTTTTGGTGGTCATAACAGCCTCATCAAAACGTCTTTGTCCAGGTCCTTGTTCTCAAGGTGGGCCACGATGTTGCCGCGCGACATGACGATCACGCGGTCTGAAACGGTCAGGATTGTTTCCGGCTCGGACGAGACGACCAGCACGCCGTAACCGTCGTTGCGGAACTTGCGCAGGATGGCCAGCACTTCACTTTTTGCGCCCACGTCCATGCCGCGCGTCGGCTCGCTCATCACGAAGACTTTGGGCGGGTACGTCAGCCAGCGGGCGATGGCCACCTTTTGCTGGTTGCCCCCGCTCAGTTTGCCGACCGGGTTCAATGGGTCGGGCGGGTGCACATTGACCATCTGGATGGCGGGCAGCGCGATTCGCGTCTCGTGCGCGGCGCTGGGGGCCAACTGCCCGGTCCGGTACAGGTGCGGCAGTGTGATGTTGCGGTAAATCGGCTCGTCCATCAACAGGCTTTTGCGCCGCGCCTCAATGGCGTAGGCCAGCCCGTGCTGGATGGCATACCGGGCCGAATGTCTCGCCTTGAACGTCTCGCCGTCGAGGCTGATCGCGCCGCTGTCGTAGCGGTACATGCCGAACAACGCCCGCGCCAGGTCAAAGTGTCCTGCGCCAATCGCGCCGTAAATGCCCAGCACTTCACCCCGGTTCACCTTGAAGCTGATGTTGTGGAACACGTCGGCGCTCAGGTCTTTGACCTCAAGCAACGTCTGGCCTTCGTCCGCGGCGTGCAGGGCGGGCGGCAGCGTCGCGTTCACTTCGCGGCCCAGGATGAGCGAGATGAGGTGATGAACGCTCGTGTCCGAGGCGTTCAGCGTCGCCACGCGCGCCCCGTCCCGCAGCACGGTCACGCGGTCGGCGACCTTCATCACTTCTTCGAGGAAATGGGAGATATAGATAATACTGCGCTTGTCTTGCCGCAGTTTGTCAATCAAGCCAATGAGCCGGTCGACCTCTGCCGGCGAGAGCGCGGACGTCGGCTCGTCCATGATGATCACCCGCGCGCCGGAGATAATTGTGCGCAGCACTTCGACCACCTGCTGCGTGCCGAGTGGGTAATTGCCCAGCGGGCGGCGCACGTCCAGGTAATCGAAGCCCAGCCGCGCCAGTTCTTCTTCGGCAATCGCGTACATGCGCTTCCAGTCCATCAGGCCCAGCCGGTTGGCGAGCTGGCGGCCCAGGAACAGGTTTTCCGCCACAGATAGCTCCGGCATGACGCTCAATTCCTGGTGGATCATGGCGATGCCACGGCTGAGCGCATCGTGCGGGGACTGGAGCCGGACGGGCTGGCCATCGAGCAGGTACGCGCCGTCAAATTCGGTGTACACGCCGGAGAGGATGCGCATCAGGGTGGATTTGCCCGCCCCGTTTTCGCCGACCAGCGCGTGCGTTTCGCCTTCGTACAGGTCGAAATCCACGTTGTCGAGGGCCTGGATATTGGCGAATTGTTTGGAGATGTGCTGCAATTGCAGGACAGGTGAACCAGCCATAAGCGTTTTCCATGTAATAGTCGGGCGATCCGCAGGTTGGCTCGCCTGATGATTAGATGATTATTGATGCGCCGGTTCGTCGTCTGGCCGGGAAAAAGCGGCGGCTCAGACGGATGACGGGGACGAGGCGTTCGCCCCGTCCCCGCGTTGTTGGCGAGACAGCGCCCGGTGACGCGCTCTAGAAGACCAGATTGTCCTGCGCCCAGATCAGGCCGGGGATCACGCTCATGCCGTAGTTGTTCAACTTCCACGGCTCGGCGGCCAGGTCGGGGTTGCTGTCAATCTCGTTGGTGATCAGGGGGCCGTCGGCCAGCACGAAGAACGGCACGTTCTTGCGCGCTTCTTCGAGGCCCACCGTGGCGGCATACGCGCCGGCGACGACTGCCCAGCCGTGGATGCGGGTGGCGGAGTTACGCGCCGTCGCCACGAGCTTGCCATCGGCCACGGCCTGGATCGCGGGCGACATGGCGTCCACGCCCGCGACGAACACCTGGTCGCCCAGGCCGGCGTTTTCCACGGCCTGCCGTGCGGCGAGCGCCATATCGTCGTTGTCCGCAAAGATGGCCTTCAGGTCCGGATGGCGGTTGAGGATCGTCTCGGTCAGCGCGGCGGCCTTCGCATTGTCCCAGTCCGCCGGCTCGTCGGTCACGACTTCCACATCCGGGTAGCGCGCCACGACGTTCAGGAAGCCCTGGCCGCGCGCCTGTGCGCCGGTGTGGCCGGGCTGCCCGCCGATGTGCGCGATCTTGCCGGCCCCGCCCATCTTGTCCATCAGCACTTCCACCGCCGACTCGGACATGAAGACGTTGTTCGGCGCGATGAAGGTCAGGATGCCCATTTCCTGAAGCTGATCAAGCGGGGCGATCAACGTGTCCATGTCGATGACCGGGATGCCGGCGTCGATCATGGCCTGCACCGGCTCGACCAGCGTGCCAATCGCGCCGGGCTGCATGGCGGTGAAGTCCCACTGCTCGGTTGCCATCTGGTCGATCTTGCCGCGCTGGATGGCCGGGTCAAATTCACCGTCGAACCAGGTGACCTCGACGCCCAGCAGCTTGGCCCACCACAGCGCCGCTTCCTGCCCCTGGGCGTTCCACGTGCCCTGCAGGCCCGCGCTCGACATGGCGGCGCGCAGCGGTTGCTCCTGCGCGTGAGCTATGCGGTATTGAATGAAAGGAAGGAGATTCGCAAAAGAGAGGCCGGCGCCCATGAAAAGGCTGGAACGAAGGAAATCACGGCGGTTCATTCGACTGGACATAAGTATGCCTCCAAGACACTAGACCCGGGAGAAGGGTACGTGGTCCGGACGCGGTCAGTATAGCACCGGGATTCGGGCCGCGCAAAAAACGTTGTGAACCTTCACAACACCGACCACCGCAGGCTTTTCCGCGTTGGGGACGCCGGCGATCCGGGCGGTTGTGCGGGCTGATCAACATGCGCCGTCGGTGGACGTGATCACGCCTGACCATGTGACGTGCTTGGACAATACGAAGGCGAAATTCCTGCTCGGCGGGCGGCCCGTTCGCGATCTGACGCGCACGACCGACGGGGCATTCGCCTTCCAGCGTGGCGTGGACGAGGCGAGGGTGATTTACTATCCGGGGTAAAGGGCTTCACCTCGGTTCATGGCCGATGGTATGCAAGCTGCAATGGGCCGGGTGCTGGGCGGCTCGCGAGCCGCCCCTACATGCACGCTACCCCGGTGAAATGGCGGGTAGGGGCGCGTCGCGACGCGCCCGCCGCTCCCCCTTCACCCCGCCGTCTGCGTCTCCGGCGCGAGCACGGTGACGGCCAGCGACTCGGCGTTGGGCGTGGCGTCGATGCTGACCGTATCGCCCTCGCGGATTTCGCCCTGCAAGATGCCCCGTGCGATGGCGTCCTGCAATTCGCGCTGCACCACGCGCTTGAGCGGGCGCGCCCCGAACACCGGGTCATAACCGCGCTCGGCCAGCCATTCGCGCGCCGCCGGGGTGAGCGTGATGCCGATGCGCCGGTCGGCCAAGAGCTGGCGCAGACGCCTGATCTGGATGTCCACGATGGCCGCGATGTTCTCCCGGCTCAGGTTGTTGAAGATCACGATCTCGTCGATCCGGTTCAGGAACTCAGGCCGGAAGGTGCGATCCAGTTCCGCGAGCACACGCTGGCGCAGCTCCCGGTCGGCGCGGCCCGCCAGCTCTTTGATCAGCCCGCTGGCTACGTTGCTGGTCATGATGATCACCGCGTTCTTGAAGTTCACCACGCGGCCCTGCCCATCGGTCAGACGGCCATCGTCAAACACCTGAAGCAGCACGTTGAAGACTTCCGGGTGCGCCTTTTCGATCTCGTCGAACAGGATGACCGCATACGGACGCCGCCGCACCGCCTCGGTGAGCTGCCCGCCTTCCTCGTAGCCGACATAGCCCGGCGGCGCGCCGATCAGGCGGCTGACGTTGTGCTTTTCCTGGTATTCGCTCATGTCGATGCGGATCATGGCGTCCTGGTCATCGAACAGGAACTCGGCCAGCGCGCGCGCCATCTCCGTCTTGCCCACGCCGGTTGGCCCCAGGAACAGGAAGACGCCCGTCGGACGGTTCGGGTCCTGCAGACCGGCCCGCGCCCGCCGGACTGCCGCCGCGACCACCTCAATAGCCTGATCCTGCCCGACAACGCGGTCACGCAGCCGTTCTTCCATCTGGAGCAGCTTGGCGACTTCGCCTTCCATGAGCCGCGTCACCGGAACGCCCGTCCAGCGCGACACCACGGCGGCGATTTCTTCGGCGTCCACCTCTTCCTTGAGCATGGAACCGTCCTGCTGAAGCTGGCGCAAGCGCGTTTCCTGGTCGGCAAGCTGCCGCTCCAGCGCCGGGATGTCGCCATAACGCAGGCGCGCCGCCGCTTCCAGGTTCGAGCGCCGCTCCGCCTGTTCCAGTTTCACGCGCGCATCGTCAAGCTGGGCTTTCGTCTCGCGAATGGCGGCGATGGCTTCCCGTTCGGACGACCAGCGCGCCTGCAACGCCGTCTGTTCTTCGCGCAGATCGGCCAGTTCTTCCTCAAGCTTTTCCAGCCGCTCACGCGATGCCTTGTCGCGCTCTTTGCGCAGCGCTTCCCGCTCGATCTCGAGCTGCATGATCTGCCGCTCGACGCGCTCCACGGCGGCGGGCTTACTGTCGATCTCCATCTTCAGCCGCGACGCCGCCTCGTCAATCAGGTCGATGGCCTTGTCGGGCAGTTGCCGGTCGGTGATGTAACGCGCCGAGAGCGTGGCCGCCGCGATGACCGCCGAGTCCTGGATGCGCACGCCGTGATGGACCTCGTAGCGCTCTTTCAGGCCGCGTAAGATGCTGATGGTGTCCTCGACGGACGGCTCACCGACGATCACGGGCTGGAATCGCCGTTCCAGCGCCGCATCTTTCTCGATGTGCTTGCGGTATTCGTCCAACGTCGTCGCGCCGATGGCGTGCAGCTCGCCGCGCGCCAGCATCGGCTTGAGCATATTCCCCGCGTCCATCGCGCCTTCCGCCGCGCCCGCGCCGACGATGGTGTGCAGCTCGTCCAGGAACAGGATGATCTGCCCTTCCGCGCCGCTGACTTCCTTCAGGACAGCCTTCAGGCGCTCTTCGAACTCGCCGCGATACTTCGCGCCCGCCACCAGCGCGCCCATGTCCAGCGCGATAATCGTCTTGTTCTTCAAGCCTTCGGGCACATCGCCGTTCACGATACGCTGCGCCAGCCCTTCGACAATGGCCGTCTTGCCGACGCCCGCCTCGCCGATGAGCACGGGATTGTTCTTCGTGCGGCGGCTGAGGACCTGGATCACGCGCCGGATTTCGTCGTCGCGCCCGATGACCGGGTCAAGCTTGCCCTGCCGCGCGGCGGCGGTCAGGTCGCGCCCGTACTTTTCGAGCGCCTGGTAGGTCGTTTCGGGGTCCTGGCTGGTCACGCGCTGGCCGCCGCGAATGGCCATGAGCGCCTTGAGCGCCGCATCGTAGTCCACGCCGTGCCGGTGCAGCACGTCGCCCATGAGTTTGTCTTTGGCCAGCGCCAGCAGCACGTGTTCGGCGCTGACGTACTCGTCCTTCATGCGCTGGGCTTCGCGCTCCGCATTGGTCAGCACGTCGGCGGCCTCGCGCGATAGCCCCACCTGCGACGGGCTGGCCAAGCGCGGACGGCTGCTCAACATCGATTCCAGATCGGCCAGAATCGCCGCCGGACGCCCGCCGATGCGCGCCACGACTTGCGGCGCGACGCCGTCGCTCTGCCGCAGCAGCGCCGCCAGAAGGTGCAACGGCTCGATCTCCGCGTGGTTGTATTCGCGCGCGAGCGATTGTGCGGCAAACACGGCCTCGCGCGCCCGATTCGTAAACGTGTTCAAGTCCATAGCTTCACTCTGCTCCCGACTCCCCACAGTCGATTACAATACAATGGCCCCGCCCATCGGGCAGGGTGCTCCACTCTCATTTTACGAGCGCAACGTCGGAGACTTATCAACAAATGGTTAGAGAAGTATTGATGTCCATTTGAGGGGCGGGGCACAGGCAAAGAAAAAACCCCGGCGGACCGGGGTTTTTCCCATGATTGCTAGAAACGGGGTCTGTAGGATAGCGCGAGTGCAATGATGCAGCGTTGATTCGGTGACGAGTCCTCAGTGCGCTACAATGATGCTACAATGCGATTGTGACGGTGCGTTCTTGCGGCGGCGGTGTCGTGCAGTGATGCTGTGATGTACGGCGTTGCGATGAGAGTGATGCTGGGTGCGGCTTCAGTGCGTTTTCGGCGATGCTTCGACGCGACCCCGTTACTGACTATAAATATACCCTAACAACATTACGATTTCCATTACGATCCGACCGGAATTTGTGAAATCTTCATGAAGTTTGTGCATTCGGCGCAGCGCCGACGAATCGGGGAGTGGAGAGCGCATGAAGTGGGTCGAAGTGGCACTCGAAGTGGATGGTGAAGCAGCCGAAGCGGTCGCCGAAGTGCTCAACCGCTACGGGCATCAGGGCGTGGCCATCGAGCAGACCGGCTTTGGCATCGAGACGTGGGAAGACGAAGTGCCGCCGCCGGACCGGCTGATCGTGCGCGCCTACTGGCCCGCCGACGAGCGCGCCGACGACTCACAGCGCCAACTCGAGGAAGCGCTTCACCACCTGAACCGCCTGTACCCGATGCCCGCGCCGCAATACCGGCTCATCGACGAGGACGACTGGGCCGAAGCGTGGAAGGTCAATTACCACCCGGTGCGGCTGGGGCGGCGGCTGCTGGTCCGGCCCCTGTGGATCGAGGATGTGCCCACCCGGCCCGGCGACGTGGTTATCGCGCTCGATCCGGGCATGGCCTTCGGCACGGGCACGCACCCCAGCACGCAGCTTGTGCTGGAAGCCGCCGAAGACCGCCTGACGCTCATGCCCGGCGTGGACGTGCTCGATCTGGGCAGCGGGTCGGGCATTCTGGCCATCGCGGCGGCCAAACTCGGCGCGGCGGCAGTGCTGGCCGTGGACACCGACCCCATCGCCGTGCGCACCACCGCCGAGAACGCCGAGGCGAACGGTGTGGCCGATTGCATCGAGAGCCGGGCCGGCAGCCTTGACGAGCTGCTCGAAGACGGGCACACCTTTGACCTGGCGCTCGTCAACATTCTCGCCAAAGTGATCATCGCGCTGTGCCAGTCCGGGCTGGGCAGGGTGGTACGGCCCGGCGGCATCGCCATCTTCGGCGGGATCATCGAGGAACAGGCCGCCGACGTGGAAGCCGCCCTACGCGCCGCCGGGCTGATCCCGTTCAACCGCCGCCAGTCCGCCGATTGGGTGGTCATTGAAGCGCGTAAAGAGCGCTGAGCGCGCCGAACCTCACCCCAACCTCTCTCCCGCAGGGCGAGGGGTGAAAGAGGCGCAGGTGGATGAGGCATCGGCAGTCGAGGCATAGGCGGACGAGGCAGGCCTCGTCCCTACGCCGTTGTTGTAGGGATAAGGCCTGCGTGGTCCGCAAGGCATTGCAGAACCTACGGAAGGATCAGATCATGCACGCGACGGGACGCCGACGGATAGGGAGTTATTGCGCAGTTCTCGCCGGTATACTGCTCGCGCTGGCCGTTGCGGGCTGCGGATCGGTGCAGGTTCAGGTCATCACCGGCGCGAATCTCTCCGGCGAAGACATCGCGCAGACGGTGGGGGCGCAGATCGAGGCCGCGCTGGGCCAGACGAGCGTTTTGGAGAAGCTGGTCGAAGCGCAGCCGCAAAGTCCAGAGGCGCTGCTGGCGCTTGCGCTGGCCTACCAGCGCGACGGCGACACGGCGCGGGCCGCCGAGACGTTGAACAGGGCGCTGGCGCTGGCTCCGGCGCGCGTGGATTTGCTGCGGGCGCGGGCGGAAGTTTACGCGGCGCTCGGAAAATATCACGAGGCCATCGCGGACCTGACGGCGGCGCTGGAACAGGAGCCGCAGAACGCCGACGTGCTGCGCCGCCGGGGCGATTTCCTGCAACAGAGCGGCCAGCCGGGGGCGGCGCTCGACGATTACCGCGCCTATCTGGCGTTGGCCGATCCGCAGGGGGCGAACGCCGAACTCCAGGCGTGGTTCGAGGCGGTCAGCGCGGCGCTGGGTGATGCGGATGCGGGCAACTGACCGGGGCGAACCGGCTACAAGTCCACCGCGCCGATGATGTACTCGGCGGTGGCGACGTTGGTGGCCAGCGGCACGTTGTGCACGTTGCAGATGCGCAGCAAGCCCTGAATGTCGGGGTCGTGCGGCTGCATCTCCAGCGGATCGATGAAGAAGAGCACCGCTGCGATGCGTTTTTCCGCCACCATCGCTGCGATCTGCGCGTCGCCGCCCAGTGGCCCGGACAGGACGCGCTGCACGTCCAGCCCGGCCTTCTCCTCAAGCAGGCGTCCCGTCGTGCCCGTCGCGACGAGGCGAAAGAGGGACAGGCGCGCCCGGTGTTTCATGGCAAAGGCCATCATGTCCGCCTTCTTGCCGTCGTGGGCGATCAGGGCCAGCGTTCGGTCGCGTCGGGCTTCACCCGTGTCGGTCATAGATGTATTCTCCATGCAGCAGGCGCGGACAACGCAGGCGTTGTCGCTACGGCGTGTTGGCCAGGGGGTAAGGCCTGCCTCATCCGGTTACGTTGGAGCCAGGATGTGCGGCAGGGTTATCGCACCAAAATTGACTAAGATCGCCCCACGCTGAAGCATAGGGCTGA